>DOMJ01000016.1 GCA_003509895.1 Candidatus Uhrbacteria bacterium
CCGGCGATCACCGCAACAACCAACCACGTATTACCGCCGGAACTTATTGGACCAACACTTGTGTACGTTGTGTCCCATCCGTTTCTTCTCCTTGGAACGTTGTTGATTGTGGGTGCGGCTATCCTGTGTCAGACAGCACTCATTCATATTACGCACCGGCACAGTTTTTTACGAAAACACGCGCATAGAACGGCGGCCTTTCACTCCGCTTTTTTACAATTGCCACGCATGATCCTCGTTCACATTGCTTCATTGTCTGCGGTTTTCTTGCTTGTGCTAGATATGAGCATGGCGCTAGATCTTCTTACGGGAACGCGTGTCGCGTGGATCACGATACCCGTTATGCTCATAGATGGTCTCCTCATTCTCTACGTTCTCACCATAAAAATGCTCGTGTTACAATTTATTGCCGGAGATAATCAACGTTTTTTGTCTGCCGTACAACAGGCTTGGCGGATTACTTGGCGCTCCCCTGCTCTCATTTTAGAGCATAATCTGCTTCTCTTTGCCTTAAATGCTCTTGTCATAACGCTCCTCGTATTTGCTGTGCAAATTATCAGTCTCTTTACAAGCGCTTTTGGCACATGGGTATACGTTGCCTTTGGTAATCAACTCATTGGCACCTTCTTAGAGATACTCGTCTTGCCTGTTGGATCGCTCTTTGTGGCAGGCATCGCGGCAAGTTACAACTTCTCCGTTTGGTCGCACCTGGCCAAAAATTTGGAAAAACAGCACCTGCCATCCGTCCTCAAGTCTGTCTTCCGTAAATCCTAATCACATACGACTATGAGTAATGGCACAGGGTCCATAGAAGATTTAATGGGCAACAACAAAAAACCAATCGTCTCTTCCCATCCGGATCAACTCACCACCCAAGAACAATTGCAAAAGCGCATGGGAAGTATTCGTGCCGACCAGATTGAAAAAGTCACAGAACAAAAAGCGGCGGTCCTGGGTGTTGGGTATGTAGATTTAAAGGGATTCCCCGTAAATGCCGAAGCACTCCGATTGCTTCCGGAAGAACGTGCACGCGAACTGAAGGCCATTCCCTTTCTGTTACAGGGTGAAGAAATTAGAATCGCCGCTATTGATCCAACGAACGAAGCCGTAAAGGAGGTTGCCTTTCAGATGGGCGAACGCAACCGCGCGCACACGGCCCTCTATCTCACATCCCAACAAAGCCTTGAACAAGGTCTCAAACTGTATGCGACTTTACCAAAAATAATCGTGACAAAAGGAGGTGTAGAGATTACGGAAGAAGAGCTTAAGGCTTTTCAGGATCAAATTCAATCCGTTGCCGATATTCAAGGCATTTTAGACAAGGCAAACACAACCGACTTAGTTGCTGCTATGTTGGCCGGCGCGTTGGAGATTGGAACATCGGACGTGCACATAGAAGCCGAGGAAAAAGACGTGGCGATTCGCTATCGTATTGATGGTGTTTTGCAAGACATCGCAAAAATTCGTAAGGATATTTGGGATCAGTTGATTAACCGTATAAAACTCATTGCCGGACTCAAACTCAATGTAACCGCTAAGCCACAAGATGGACGTTATACAATTTTTATAAAAGGAGAAAAAGTTGACGTGCGTACCTCAACCTTGCCAACAGCCTACGGGGAGTCTGTTGTGATGCGTTTACTTGTTCCAAGTGCTATTGGGTTGGAGTTTGCGCAACTCGGATTCCGTGAAGCCGCTTTTAAGAAACTAGAAGCGGAAATTGTAAAACCAAATGGAATGATTGTTACCACGGGACCCACAGGTTCCGGTAAAACAACCACGCTGTACGCAATTCTTAAACGCCTCAATACACCGGACGTGAAAATCATTACGTTGGAAGATCCGGTTGAATACAAACTGGAAGGCATTAATCAAAGTCAAATTGATCACACGAAGGACTATACGTTTAGTGCGGGTTTACGATCCATTTTGCGTCAGGATCCGGATATTGTCATGGTGGGAGAAATCCGCGATAAAGAAACAGCCGAGACCGCAATCCAGGCAGCCCTCACCGGACATTTGCTCCTCTCCACAATTCACACAAACGACGCCGCCGGTGCCGTGCCCCGTTTTCTTTCTATGGGCGTAGAGCCTGCCCTCTTGGCTCCGGCATTACGCATTATTATGGGTCAGCGTCTGGTGCGACGACTCTGCAAAACATGTGCCGTGCCTGCCACGCTTACGACCGAAGAGCTTGAACGCGTAACAAAAATCATCCAGGCCATTCCGGAAGCATCGGGAGAAAAACCGGATCTGACAACAGCACATTTTATGACAGAAAATCCAAAGGGATGCTCTGTTTGCACGGGCGGATTTAAGGGCCGTGTTGGTGTGTATGAAATTCTTGTGGTGGACCAAGTGGTAGAAGAACGTATCCGTTCCGGATCTGTGTCTGACGCGGATATGCGGGATATTGCATTTAAACAAGGAATGGTGACCATGGAGCAAGACGGGCTTCTGAAGGCGATGGAGGGTCAAACATCTATCCAGGAAATCTTCCGCGTTGCAGCAAACTAACCTCCCGTTATTACAAGATCAACGCGCTTTTACAAATCAACCTATGGAGACTCCTAATTCTCATCAGTTTCACATTCATCCGTCCCTTATAAAAGAGGAGGCTGTTTGTGTTCCATTGGGTGAACTGTACCGACAAATGACAAGTGTTTTACGATTACACAAAGGGGACGCCGTTCGTTTTTTTGATGGAGTTGGCAACGTGTATGAGGGTGTGATCGCCCACAGTAACAAAGATGGTATTCTTGTTCCGATTCAATTTAGAACGACTCAACCGCGTGGGGGCGAGGTGACGTTAGCTATGGCTATTCTGAAAAATGATCGCATGCGATGGGTCTTAGAAAAAGCCACGGAGCTTGGAGTCACAACGATCATTCCGCTGATTACCGAGCGTGTAATTAAGCGCCCGGAAACCTATCCGCCCCGTTGGAAAAACATTGTAAAAGAGGCTGCGGAACAAAACGGACGCGCTTGGCTTCCGGAACTGCGAGATATTGCCACGTACCACAATGCGCTGACAGCGGCAGAAAATCCGATTGTTTATAGTACGCACCCAAGTGCCACAGAAACAACTCCAACACCTAAACCGATTACGCTCTTTATAGGACCCGAGGGTGGATTTTCCTCCGATGAGATTGCTTTCGCCGTGAGTAAAAAAATTCCGATTGTTTCTCTCGGCTCCTATCAACTCCGCGCCGATACGGCCGCACTCGTAGCGTTAGCTCGTATCTAGTCCTCCAGCCTTCGTCCCCGAGAACATGT
>DOMJ01000001.1:0-4806 GCA_003509895.1 Candidatus Uhrbacteria bacterium
TGTCAAGGGGTCGCTCGGAGTGGTGCAAAAATAAGTGACTCGGCAGGCCACGCCACTCTGCGTGCGTTCGCACGCAGAAGACAGCTTGTCAGAGATAAGGTCTTGTAAGCATGGCGCCGACTTGTCCCTTATTTTTTGCACAACTCCCCGCTCCCTACATTGCCTGAAGTGCTTCGTCGAGTACTCTTATCTTCAAACACAGTCCTTTTGAACAGGCTACGCCTGTCAAAACACCTGTGTTCTCGGGGACGAAGGTTAACATCTGAGCTGATCCGTATAACTCATACCCATACTACTCCATGCTATCAGGAGAAAGGAAGATATCGCAAGATGGGGGCCATGTCAACCACTCCTCTACACAACCATCGGGCTCTGTGCGAATGATCAATTCCTGTCCAGACCCGGCTCCTTTGTACTGCGCACGATAAGACTCAAGGAGCTCGTGTGAATCTTGATCCTTTGCACGCGCAACATGAAGATCTCCAAATGGAGGATAATGAAGTGTTTTCCGCAAAGTAAGTTCCTCGTTGCGAATGACGTTGGAGGGTCCTAACATGCGTTCAACCACTTCGGGTTCACGAGCTTGAACCAAGCACGGAACATGCGCCGTGCAAGCAAATGCAACAAGTCGTCTCAACTCTCGCGTTGCTTGTTCAAGGGATCGGAACCCTCGATAAATCAGATTATGTTCCGGTCGGAGCACAATCAGTGCCGCAATACGAGGGGACACATAGTCCCATTGAAAAAGGAGCGCACGTGTGACAATCGCAATTCCATGAGAGGGAAGACTGGTACGTGCGTCTACCACATGAACAAACTTCTCGGGGAATTCCTTTCTTATTACTTGCGCTAGCGCTTCCACGCCAACATAGTGTGTGTCCTCTGCCCGCTGCAAACGATTGTAAAAAATAACCAGTGGGGCTGTGCTTGTGTCTGTTGATCGCAAGAGCTGCATCGCCTCATTGGAAAGCAGGTAGTGATCGGACAATCGAGCGCCTTCCTGCATATTCACGATCTGCACAGGCGGTGTCTTCCATACATCAAGGGTTACGTCTCCGTCCTCTACACGTGGAAAGACATCTACCTCCACAGTTGGGTTTCTGTGGGTCCTTCGTCTGGAAGCCAAACACCACCTGGCGTCGTAATGCGGATTTTGATCCCATTGTGTGTACTCATCCTCACCGGACCCTAGCATAACAATGCGTGTTGAGGCGTGTGGGGGAATAAGTGATCCGCGACGCGTAGCAATAACTAAACGCGCTGAACCGGATCTAAGCGCACACCAACTCTCGTATGCTTCCGACTTTGACTGTTTCGCAACGAGCAATTTAATATCGCTCGTAATCATGTGTCCTACACGGTAGGCGGCCTCCGCCAGATGCATATCGGGAACAAGAACAAGAAGCGGTTCAGGAGTCGCTTTAAGTAAGGCCACAACAAGCCCCAGTCCCACACGATCGTTTGGCAAACAAAATCGAGTATGGGCTTGTTCTGTTACAATATTGAGACACGTTTTAAGTAACTGCACCTCGGGATGCGTAATACGAAAGGACTCGGCCTCTGGCTCAGAGTGTTTTTTGTGAACCAGTCGTGAGGGTGGTAAGGAAATGGCCGCAAATAGTATGCTCGCGAGAGATTGGTAGGTGCGTCTTGCAAGAGCCTTGTAGAATTGGAGATCTTCCTGTGAGAGGGGGAGGATCGGCAATAGCCTCGAGATAGGTGATACAGGATCAAATTTGGACGTCTCTAAAAGAGCAATAACAACACCCACAACGAGTGTATGTCGGAGGGGGACCTCAACAAAAGATCCCACGTCGACCGTGAGATCCTCCGGAACAGAATAGTCGTACGGAGCCACAGACCGCGGAAACCGTCGAATAAGGGCGACCTTGCAATACATGTTTGTTATTTTATGTGAGCTACCATGGTGAGATGACCAATCCCAAGCGGATGTTCGTAGCAGCGTTCCTCCATTCTGTGCTCTGTCTCATCTAATATACCCCAAAATAATCGAATGGCATCCAGCTCCTGCCCGCCAATCATTTCCATTTCCTGAAACGTTGGTTTGAGAATCGGCATAGAATTTCCATCCTTTAATGCCGTGCGAATGGATTCATCAAACATCTGCGAGTGAGGATGAACACCGCCTAGCGACAGTTCTGAAAGTCGTTGAGAAAGTTCTGCTACCGCCAAAACTGCCACACGTCCATGTACATCATTGATCGCCTCCCGCACCACCACACCTAATCCCAAAAGGGTACGAGATGAATCCACAGGAGCTGTTAGCACTAACACGCGCATCCCTTGTAGATACTCCTTTAAGAAAATAAGGGGTATGGATGTTGCGTGGTCTAACGTCTCGTTGGTTGTCATGGTTACAGGACGTGCAGACAAGCGTACGGCGCGCTTTATTTTATCCGCAAGACGAAAGTCGGGACGATATTCAACCTTGCCACGCAAGTCTCCAAACTCATGCAAGCTCGCCACAAAGGGATCGTGTAGAGCAATGCTTAACGCATTCTCGTATCGCTCCCCGTGAATGGTTAACAGCACCACTGTGTCAATATCCAAGGACAAAAGATCCTCTCCCACCGTCTTCATCGCATAAATTGTTTTCTCCAGCGCCTCTCCTTGGTGCTGCTTTAACCCCTCGATCACAAATGGTGGATGAGGAATAATGGCTGCGTAACTCAACATACTATTGGCTCATATCAATCAACATGCCCGGGGCGTGCACTTCTACCGCCACAGGAGAGGTTCTGATGATGCGGCTCCACTGATAGCCGAGGCCAATAAAGGTTTCCTCGCTGATAATGGGTCGACGTTTACCATCGGAAATCACGTAAACCGTGGGGTTGCCATCAACCACAAGAAGCGTACCGTCAGGAAACGTGACAGCCGGCCCTTCCGTATAGGAAGCAAGTTCTTCCACCGTAGCGGGTCGAATGCGCCAGTTGGCATAGCGTGCGGTCAGAATATCCTCAGACACAATCGCTTGCCGCACGCCGTTCAATACGTAAAAAAGCATACCTGAATCCGGGTGACGCAAAATAGCTCCCTGGGGATACGCTGTGTCATAGGAGATGGATGCCCCTGCTTGATAGTCAACTAAATCTGCCTCTGCCGCGTCCATGATTTCCTCCGGTGCGTATCCAAACCGTGCAATGTCACTTAAAGAGATAAAACGGCGTTTTGTATCGTTCACGAGCAAATAAACATCGCCTGTTTCAACACGCACGAGAGAATAGTTTGGGAAGGAGATAGCCTTGCCTTCCTCGTAGGCCAAGATTGTTCCGTGGTCCACCTCAATCACGGAATCGGGATTATAGAAGGAAGCCAAAACAGTTTGACTTGCAATAAGGCGTCGTCGACCAAATTTAATCAGCCACGTTGACCCGTCCTGTATGTCGCGCAAGAGCGTACCAGAAGGGTAGTCGGCCGTATCAAACCAGGTATTCCAAATGCGCCAAAAATTCTGATTTCCCTCAATATGGGGCGTGTAGGTATAGAGAGCGGCTGTTGCATTGTTGGCAGGAACGACAGGAATACCGTCTATGTGTGTTTCTCTGCCCGGTGCCAAGCGCGTCTGTGTCTCTCCCAGTTGTTCTAACGCCGGCAAGTAGCCGAGTCTAAATTGTTGTGCCATGCTATCCACTTGTTTTGCAAATCCCTTAAAACGCGACACACCCTCCGTATTCACATTGCATGAATCGCAGACCGCGTAACCTGTGGCCCAATCGTACTGGCTCTGTTTGGGTGTTGGGTCTGTAATAAGCGATTGCTCTTTTTGCAACATCACGAGCACAAAACGAGGACTTAAAAGAAATTCTTGGGAAACGCGGAAGATAATATCCGACGCACGCTTAGTAACGCCATCAAGGTCCTGCGTAACATAGGAGCCAATCGCCCCGCGTTTACTTGTTAAAAAGCTTTGGATCACCTCTAAAGACATGACATTTTTATTGGTCATGTCTCTATCCGTAATAATAAAATTTGGATCAAACTCTGCTGCGGATGCGTTCAACACAGGCGAAAACAGGATCATAAGCAGGATCCCAAAACGCATAAAAAACCTCTTGTCTTTTACATAGTTCATGGCGTTATTCTACCAGATATAAAATTTGTAAGAAAGAAGCGTCGTTGATTGACAACAAGTGATACATTGCGTACCTTAATGGCCAAGGAGGTGCCAATGGCACAGTCGAATGTAATTGCGATGAGGGATGGCGCGGGTAAACAGATCTTGTTGTGGCTTTGCGAGCCCGGCAAGGTGGTTCTGGGGCATAGTATCCATGCAAACCACTTCAACCCGTTATTCGTTCGTAGTTGGAATGTATCGGCAGGTAGGCACAGGGTTTACTTCGTGCCAAAACGGGTAGGCCCTCTCATCTTCTGCCGTGACACAATGGGGCAGTGGACGGCGTTTAGGGATACGTTCCAATTGCGGGATGACGGGTCGTTCAACCCCTGGTACAGGTGTGTACACCAGGCCCTCCTGATGTACGTGCGCGGAGAATCCGAGCAGTTTGAGCTCTTCTGTGAACTCTTCAGACTTGGAAATCTCGTTGATCTTACCACGGTAATGGAAACACACAACCTGCGCTGAGCATCTGCTTGGCGCGCAATTTTTTTATGGGTTTTTGATGTATACTGACTCCAATATGACATTCAACGACTATCAAACCACAGCGCGGACAACGGCGATTTATCCAAACCTAGGATCAAATTACATCTACCCAACTCTTGGCCTCGTGGGAGAGGCGGGGGGGGGTGGCGAAAAAAAAAAAAAAAATCTGCGGGGGGGGG
>DOMJ01000001.1:4914-5445 GCA_003509895.1 Candidatus Uhrbacteria bacterium
GGAAGAGATGACGGACGATCAGCGTCAAGAACTTATTAAGGAACTGGGGGATGTCCTGTGGTACATTGCCAATCTGGCGACCGAATTCAACATTTCATTAGACGATCTCGCCGATCGTAATATACAAAAACTCCTGTCCCGCAAAGATCGCGGTGTTCTCCATGGAAGCGGTGATAATCGTTAAAAAAAGAAGGCCTAGGTCTTCTTTTTTGCAACTGTAAATAGGAGAGCACCGTTTTTTACGTCTATTTTGATAATGTGATCTTCCTCAACTTCTTGATTGATGATCATCAGAGAGAGAGGATTGAGGATCTGATCCTGAATCACGCGTTTAAGTGGTCGCGCACCATACAGAGGATCGTAACCCACATCGGCCAAATACGTCTTTGCCTTGTCAACTACATCCAGCAAAAGCCCCTGAAGCCCAAGTCGCTCGGCCACACGAAGAATCTGTAAATCCACAATACGACGAATTTCCTTCTTGCCAAGCGAATGAAAAACAATAATTTCATCGATGCGATTCAAAAATTC
>DOMJ01000001.1:5514-18546 GCA_003509895.1 Candidatus Uhrbacteria bacterium
TCGATGCGATTCAAAAATTCCGGACGAAACTGCTGCTTCATCAGATGCATAATTTTCTCGTGCAATTCACTGTCCTGACGTGAAGTTGCATCGTTCATAGCTCCGTCTTCATCCCCATTAAATCCAATCGTGCTGCGCGTTCCGGAATCCAAAATCATATCTGATCCAATATTGGACGTCATGACGATAACCGTATTTTTGAAGTTGATCTTACGTCCCTTGGTATCTGTAACGTGTCCATCGTCCAAAATCTGTAACAGAATATTAAAGACATCCGGATGTGCCTTTTCAATCTCATCAAACAAGACAACCGAATAGGGATGACGACGAATCTTTTCTGTGAGCTGTCCGGATTCATCATGACCCACATAGCCTGGAGGCGAGCCGATCATCTTAGAAATGGAATGCTTCTCCATGTATTCAGACATATCTACGCGCACAATGCTTGATTCGTCATCAAACATAAATTCCGCAAGCGCCTTAGCAAGCTCCGTCTTTCCAACACCGGTAGGTCCCAGGAAAATAAAACTGCCAATCGGTCTGTTCTCTTCAGAAATCCCCGCACGAGAACGGCGCAACGCATTAGACACGGCACGTACCGCCTCCTCCTGACCAATAACGCGTTCCGACAGATTATCCTCCATGTTAGAGAGCTTCTCCATCTCGCTTTTCAGCATTTTTGACACAGGAACGCCTGTCCAATTAGAAACAACACGGGCAATATCTTCCTCCGTTACCTCTTCCTTTAATAGTCCTCGTTCTGTCTGAAGTCCTTTGAGCCTTTCCTGATGCTCGTACATTTCCTTGTCCAGCTCCGGAATACGTCCGTAGCGGATCTCTGCGACTTTTTGCAGGTCTCCGCGGCGCTCCTCAATTTCCGCCTCGGCTCGGAGGGCATCTATGCGCTTGGAGAGATCTCGAATTGCGGTAATTTGATCCTTTTCTGCCGTCCAGCGCAATTCTAGCTCATTCACGCTTTCGGAGAGCTCATTGATTTCTTTATCCACAATCTCAAGGCGCTCCTTTGCTTTTTTGTCCTGCTCCAATTCCAAAGCAGCCTTTTCTATCTCCAAACGCTTCATATCATTTTTAAGCGTGTTGAGTTCCTCGGGCATACTGTCTATGTCCATCCGCAGCGCAGAACCGGCTTCATCTATTAAATCAACGGCCTTATCCGGCAAAAATCGATCGGTAATATAGCGTTGAGACAAATCTACAGCAGAAACAATAGCCGCATCGGTAATGCGTATGCCATGATGCAACTCATATTTGTCTTTAATACCGCGTAAAATAGCGATAGCATCTTCTCGATCCGGTTCCTCCACCATAATCGGCTGAAATCTGCGCTCCAAGGCGGGATCTTTTTCTATGTATTTTTGATACTCTTTAAGCGTGGTTGCACCGACGGCCTTGAGTTGACCACGCGCAAGAGCGGGCTTTAAGATATTTGCCGCATCAAGTCCGCCACCTTCTCCGGATGCACCGGCACCAACAAGGGTATGGAGCTCATCCACAAACAAAATATACTTTCCCGATGCATCGTCTATCTCGCGAATAATGGATTTTAATCTATCTTCAAATTCTCCTCTGTACTTTGTCCCGGCAACAAGGGCGCCAATATCCAAACTGATCAATTCCTTGCCCGCCAAACTTTCCGGAACATCGTTGGCCACAATGCGCTGCGCGAGAGCTTCAACGATGGCGGTTTTTCCCGTACCGGCCTCACCAATCAACACGGGATTGTTTTTGATGCGGCGAGACAGTACTTGCATCACGCGACGAATTTCTTCATCTCGCCCGATTACGGGATCCAGCTTTTCTTCTCGCGCTAAATCTGTAAGATTAATGGTGTACTTTTCCAATACATCTACGCCCGCTTCTGCATCGGGCGAATCAATCTTTGTGCTCCCACGGAGAGCCTTCAGTGTTTCAAAGACGGATTTATCTGTAACACCTTGCGCCGTTAAAATACGAACAACAGGCTTACTGGAAGCAATAAGACCCAAAAAGAGGTGCTCCGTGGAAATGTAGGCATCTCCAAATTCTCTGGCAGCCTGTTCCGCATTTTGAAACGTTCTTGCGAGCGCTTCTGCCAGAAAAACTTGACCTTGAGGTGCATGGGGAGCCGTAACACGGGGAAGCGCCTTTAATTCTCGCTCAACATCTGCTCGGATGAGCGTCAGATCACATCCAAGTTTTTGGAGAAGTGAAACAATAACGCTTTCTCCATTTGAAATAAGGGCGTGAAACAAATGAAGAGGTTCCAACTGCTGCTGACCCTGCTCAACAGCAAACATGTGCGCACGCTGAATCGCTTCTTGTGATTTTGTTGTAAAATTATTTGGCAACATGGACATAGATTAGCACTCTCAATTCTAGACTGCTAACCTTGTTTCGTCAAGCCTGTATGTGGACAAATGGCCTGTCTTACAGATACCATACTAGTGAACACCGATCGTTTATGCCACGCGTCTTCTTTGCCCTTGAGATTGAAAGGACGGCAGCACCTGTTTTTCTCACGATGCAGGCGATCCTTCGTAGAAACGTACGCGATAAACGCGTGCGATGGGTTCGTGAGCAGCAGTTTTATATTGCGGTGCATTTTGTGGGGGAGGTGAGTCACGAAACGGCTCAACGCCTCAAGGGAGATCTACTGCTACTTTCACGGCAACCAATCGAGCTCACCACATGGACGCTAGATATTTTTCCAACAAAGGAGTATCCGCGCACGATTGTGTCACGCTTAGCCGATTTAACGTCTACCGCGTTTCAACTGCATGCGGCTCTTGTACCCATTTTGCTTCGTGCCGGCCTCTCTGTGGATGTTTCTCCTTGGAATCCGCATTTGGTGCTTGCTCAAGTTCAGCCGGGTGGGGGAGCCATTCACCTCCATTTGGAAGAGATTCATGACCCACAATTCTCATTTTTCGTGCATTCCGTCACACTATTTGAAACGATACCGGGTCTTGCGGTAAAATACGTCCCCTTAGCATCCGTAGAACTGGAAAGACCATGAACACAAACCAGGTAGAATTTTTTGACATCCCGATTGATCGTCTCACACAACGCACCCTTGAGCTTAAATTGTCGCAGGCGCTTGATGAACTTGGACAAGTCCTTATTGCAACACCAAATCCGGAGATGCTCCTCGCAGCGCATCAGGATGAGGAAATCGCCAGAATTTTGCGGAGTATGCATATACGTATACCGGATGGGTTTGGTGTATCGCTCCTGTCTCGCCTCACAGGGCAGGGCCCCTTACGACGTTTTCCGGGTGTGGATGTACTTTTGGACCTCTGCCGGCTTGCAGGTATGCGAAAAATGCATGTTGCCATAATTGGTGGATGGTGAGAGGACACCGCTCGTGCAGGCGCTATTTTAGAGGCTGCATTTCCGGGATTACGCGTTTCATCCTTGAGCGATATGCGCATTCATTGGGACATTGACGAGTGGAATCAACCGGAAGATCTGCTTTCTCGCGTTCAGCAATTGGCACCGGATATTTTGGCAGTCGCGCTGGGTGGAATGGGGTACTCAAAGCAAGAACGTTGGATTGTAAATCACGCGCCTCAATTTCCATCCGTTCGTGTTGCAATAGGTGTTGGCGGCGCTATCGATATGATCTCCGGTAGAACAATGCGAGCACCTGCTTGTATGCGTTCAATCGGCTTAGAATGGTTTTGGAGGCTATTAAGACAACCAAGCCGCCTTGAGCGAATTTACAGAGCGGTTGTTCGCTTTCCAATCGCTGCTATTTCCGATAGACTGCGGGTACACAGAGAGGTCCGATAATGGACTCACTTCTGTTTATACTATGGATACATGTATGAAAGAACGAACACGTTTTGCTCCAAGCCCAACGGGCCTTTTACACATTGGCGGCGTGCGTACCGCGCTGTATGCGTATTTTTTGGCAAAGCAGACCGGGGGGGATTTTCTTTTACGTATTGAGGACACGGATCAGGCGCGCTCTGTGGATCAAGGTGTAGAAAACATTGTGCATACACTGCAACGGCTGAATATTCAACCGGATGAGGGTGTTGTGTCTAAAAACGGTCATGTAACAGAAGTGGGGGAGTACGGACCCTACCAACAGTCAAAGCGACTCACCGTCTACGCACAATACGCACAACAGCTCCTCGCAAACGGACACGCCTACCGCTGTTTCTGTTCTCGTGAACGCATGGATCAAATAAGAAAAGAACAGCAACAAAATAAAGAGCAACCGAAATACGATCGTCACTGCCTTCATGCATCCGATGCAGAGATAGAGGCGCAACTTACAGCCAATGTTCCATACGTGATTCGATTACACGTGCCGGAAGGAAAAAGTATCATTCACGACGTGATTCGGGGAGATATTACGTTTGATCATCGGGAAATGGATGATCAGGTTTTAATGAAGACGGATGGGTTTCCAACGTATCACATGGCCGTTGTCGTGGATGATCACCTTATGGAGATCACCACCGTGATTCGCGGTGAAGAATGGCTGTCGTCCACCCCAAAACATTTGATTCTCTACAAGATGTTTGGATGGCAGGCACCTCGTTTTGCGCACGTACCACTCCTTCTGAATGCCGATAGGTCCAAACTTAGCAAACGGCAGGGGGACGTTGGTGCCGAACAGTATCTGGATAAAGGGTATCTCGCAGAAGCGCTCGTCAACTTTATTGCCACGCTTGGATTTAATCCAACAGGGGATAGAGAAGTCTATTCAAAACAAGAATTGATTGATCTTTTTGATCTCAAAAAAGTGAACAAGGGCGGAGCGGTTGTGAATTTTGAAAAGCTTGATTGGATGAACAAACAATATATGCAAACGATGAGTGGGGAAGAGCTTTCCCGACGCATGCACGCTTTTGGACTTGTTCTGACGCCCGATCAATATAGATTTGTCGATATAGAAAAAGCGCGAGCAACCACGCTAAAAGACCTCGCAGATCATGTGAGGGCACTTCTTTCTCTGCCGGATTATGATCCTACGTTACTCGTTTGGAAAAAATCTGACGCGCACGATGCCAGAGAAATGTTAAAGGCGGCAGCAGGATACGTAAAGGCCTATGGGGACATAAACATACTGGCAGAGTTTGAGCTCTCCATGAAGGAATGGATAAAAACCGAAGGGTTGCAAACTGGAAACATTCTCTGGCCCATGCGCATTGCGTTATCCGGAAGAGAGGTCTCGCCAAGTCCGTTTGAGCTCGTGTACGCCCTCGGGACAGAAGAAACGTTGCACAGATTTGAGGTCGCCATTCGATCTCTAGAAGGAACACGTTGAACCTATGCAGACACGTCACATCTTTCAACGATACGTTGTTCTTCCGGGGCTTCTCGCCATCTTTTCTATGGGCGTTTTTGTGCTGCATACCTCTGCAACATCTGTTGATCAGCTTTCATCTGACATAGAGAATAAACAAGCGGAAATAGACGGGATTCGTCATAAGATCGATCAATACCAAGACAAGATTATTAAGGCAGAACAACAGCAACAGAGCCTTTCCAACGAGCTTTCCATACTCGAGAACCGTGTCCAAAAAACACAACTTGATATTCAATCAGCTCAACTTTCTATAGACAAAATTGAGCTGGAGATGAACAAGACCCGCGAGGAGATTCTCGTGGCCGAGCAGCAAATCATCGAGGCGCGCAGCATGATCAGCCTTGTGCTCAAAGAACTGTATCGTGTAGATGACGCGGGGCCTATTGAAGTCCTCTTTGGGCACGACGTTTTTTCTGATTTTTTTGATCAGGTGCAGTATTTGGAAACGTTGCAGGACGACCTGTCCCTTACATTAGAACGAATAGAAACCTTAAGTGCGCAACTTACTTCACAGCAGGAACAGCAAACAGAGCAAAAGGACAGGCTTGTTTCTATGCGTGAAGAATTACAAAAAACCAAACTGAAGTTAGATCAAGAGAAAGCAGCAAAGGACTCGCTTCTTGCGGTCGCCGCCAACTCAGAAGCGCAATTTGGTTTGCTGCTTCGCGAATTAAGCGAGGAGCGACAATATATTCAGACGCAGATTTTTAGACTTCAGGAGGAACTGAATCAACGTATAGATGAAGGGGATGAACAGGCACAAGAGCTCATTGGACCCACAATTCTTTCCTGGCCCGTCTCAGGCCCTATTATTACGGCGACCTTCCATGATCCAACGTATCCGTTTCGACACCTCTTTGAGCACTCGGGTCTAGATATGGCCGTTCCTTATGGGACGCAGGTGAGAGCGGCGGCACCGGGATATGTTGCATGGGCTCTTACCGGGCGCAGCTACGGAAACTACATCATGATTATTCATGCAAACGGCATAGCAACGCTGTACGCCCATCTCTCGCAAATGGATGTAAAAGCAGATCAATTTGTAGAACGAGGCCAACCCATTGGCAAAAGTGGTGGCATTCCGGGAACTCCCGGTGCAGGACTCTCCACGGGAGCTCACCTTCATTTTGAAACCCGAGAGGATGGAATCCCTGTGAACCCTTACTCCTATCTCGTAAATGAATAAGACCTGGTAAGCGAGCGGTCTTATTCATTTATTTTGTGCGCTCATTTTTGCCCTGTGTTGATTTTAGACGTAGTTGAGGCCATCTTGTAATGAGATTGGGCACAGAGCGGCCCATGGCGATGCAGGGGAGAGTATTTAGGTTTTAAGAAAGAACAAGAACGGATTATAACAGTACAGACTTGAGAGAAGCGTCCGCGAGAACAGGAAACCACTCAACAACCCTTATCGTACGGCTCGTATTTTAATGTGTCGTGCAATATACCTTTTACGACGCATTTGTATTTTTTTCTCCTACACCTTGGCACTGTAAGGAGAGGTCTCTCTGCTAAGATCCTTCGGTTTGTGCTCGCACGTCTAGGTAGAGGCTTATTACATCTTGTCACGACAAAATACGTCACCTGTACTGTTTCAGCATAATTGCAGCGTTTTCCCTCGTTATCCGTCGGTAAAGTGACTAAGAGGGAAAATCAAAATTGACCTATGTTGATTTGAGAGGTCCTGGTATGCCTCTCATCAATTTTTAAATTATTTTATAATGTCTCGTACAGTTTTTTTGACCCCTCTGGCGGATATTTTACGTTGTCCCTTTATTTATTCGCATGACATACGCTTACAAAATTCTTCTCATGCTCACCTTCCCCTCGGCCCTCCCCCGACATTTTGTGTCGTAAAATATAAAACAAAATGTCGCAATACCACATAAATAAAAAGACAGCCAGATGTGACGGCTGTCTTTGCTCCTCTCTCCTACTTTGCTTTGCAACCAGTAAAGGCCGTATAGAGACCGGCAACTCCAACAAGAATGTAAACAATCTTCTCAACCATCTCGCTAAACGAGAAAATCCAATTTACGAGGTTAAAGTCCAAAGCCCCTACAAGACCCCAGTTAATCGCCCCGATAATAATAAGCGCCCAAATCACCATGTGCATCCCACCATCATTCTTGCAGCAACCCTTCATACATGTTTGTTTATGATTTATGTATGAATTTATTCTATATCAATTATCCAGTTCCTAGTAGAGTCTATGTGGAAAAGTCTAACAGACATCTCGTACACGATGCTCGCAATTTCTGCATAGTTAAGCTCGGGAACGGAAAACGTGAAGGACTCGTTGGGTACCTCAATAATCCCAAATGCTTTTTCTACGGGTACTTGGTAGGCCAATAGGACGTCCAAGGGGTTCTCTCCAGGATCTGTAAGGGTAAAGATTGTGTGTGTTTGCTGTCCAATGTCTGCCGTAATCACATTCCCAGCAGGATCCGTGACCCGCACGTATTGCTTACCGCGGGATCGTGCCTCCTGAATGGCTCGAGGAAGCGTTGTCCCATCTACCTCAGTAATGTGATCTGGCAAATACGAATATGTACCATCCTCGCCATGAGGTGCCAATTGACCTTGCTTAAACCAGGAACCAAGCAGTAAGACAATAACCACCAAACCAATGAGAGATAAAATAGATTTTGTTGTCATACACGTACGCTAGTGATAAAAGAGTCTATTGGTAAACCGTAGGTCGATATAGGAAAGATCTTCAATGGAAACCAGTCGTCGATCGATCAGGGCTGCGAGCTTTTCTACTTGTGTGTCTATACTTTTTTCAATATTTATATAAAGCGTTACACCCGCATCCGTCTTTACGTCCACTCTTCCCTCTTCATCAATAATCGTTGCCGACTGAGGCGTAAGCATCGTTTTTTCCTCTAACGCATCAAACAGGGTAACGATATTCTCTAACCAAGCTGGTGCAATAATAGGTTGCCCTTCCCGTATCTCCCCTGCCCGCTCATCGGTAATGATCGGAATTGAGATGCCGGACTCTAATTCCAGCACAATCCGTGCACGCTCCAGATCATCTACTTGTTCCAGAACCATTCCAAATCGATCCACGGCATAGAGTTGATCCATCTTGAGCAGGTAAAACGTGCGAATTTTTTCATTCACCTGCACCACCAATGTTCTTCCTTCGCGCTTAGTCGTGACGGTATTAAGGGGAAACGCGGCCAACAACACGCTCTCGAGAGATGATGCGTCTAAAAAAAACCTATTTCTACGAGGCAGAATCAAAAGCCCTCTCGATCCTAGCCATTCCTGTGACCGCTGGGTAATCCCATTGGCAATATCGGGAGACGCGCCTTCAACCCTCACGGATCGGATATCAAACAAGGGGCCATAGAGCAGGAGAGCCAATAACGCACAAAGACCGATACCAAAACTTACGCGCACGAGGAGCGTACGCGCTGACCCAATCACATTTTGACGAAAATATGGATTTACTCGTCGTTGTCGTTGCTGCATAAACGCCATAAACAGGAACAGCTTTACGGGTCAATCCTCTCATCCATGTGGATAACCTAAAGGCGAGAGACAATAGTTT
Organism: Candidatus Uhrbacteria bacterium; assembly: GCA_003509895.1. GTDB lineage: Bacteria > Patescibacteriota > Patescibacteriia > UBA9934 > UBA11717 > UBA11717. The sequence continues at coordinate 14,400 of DOMJ01000001.1, forward strand.
CCTGTCCGCCCATGTAGGGTCGCAGAACTTCAGGAATACGGATCGTGCCATCGGATTGCTGATAATTCTCTAAAATAGCGATCAAAATCCGACCAATGGCAAACGCCGTCCCATTCAACGCATGGACGAGCTGCGTTTTTCCCTCTTTTTTAACGCGTGTCTGAAGACGTCGTGTTTGAAAGTCCGTTGTATTGGATGTTGAGTGTGTTTCTCGATAAGCAGCTTGTGCCGGCATCCATGTCTCAATGTCATAGGTGCGTGCCGACGGAGTGCCTGTGTCCATGGCGCAGAGCTTCATGACTCTGTAGGGTAGTTCCAAACCGTCCATGAGTCGTGTTTGCATGGAAAGAAGAAACTCGTGCTCCTCATCCGAATGTTCCGGATCCGCGTAGGAAAACATTTCAATTTTATCAAATTGATGGACACGCAAAATTCCACGCACATCCTTTCCGTAGCTTCCGGCCTCTCGTCGATAACAAGGAGAATAGCCAACGTAGCGCATCGGGAGTTTGCTTGCAGAAAGAATCTCACCGCTGTGCATGGGACCAACGGATTGCTCCGAGGTACCAATCAGAACAAGATCGTCATTTTTTAAATGATAAATTTCCTCCTCGCCTCCATGACCCAAGTACCCCATCGCATCCATCATGTCTGTTTTTACCATATGCGGTGTGAGCGCCGGAACAAACTGCTCCTTCAACAACGTATCCATAGCGTAGTTTAATAGCGCGAACTGCATGCGGGCACCATCACCGAGCAGATAAACAAAACGCGCCCCGGACACTTTTGCGGCACGCTCAACGTCAATAATGCCAAGAGCCTCTCCTAACTCAAGATGATCCTTTGGCGTAAAATCAAAGGCAGTAGGTTCTCCTATGGTTCTTATGAGCTGGTTGGCAGATTCGTCTGACCCGTCTGGAACATCATCTCGCAATATATTTGGGTAGTGTTTCAACTCTGCAGACAAAGCAACCTCCACCTCGTGTAAATCGGCCTCCACCTCTTTTACGAGTGTTCTAACAGACTTTCCTTTTGAAATCAGCGCGTCTTTTTCCTGTTCACCTGCATTTGGAATCATGCTCGCGATCCCATTGCCTTCATTGCGCAATGCCTCCACGCGACTCATCAATTCCGCACGCTTACCGATGAATGCCTGCGCAACCTGAATATTAATCACGGCTCCACGTCGCTTATTATTAGCGTCCACTACATTCCCCTGATCTTGTAGTAATTTTATGTCAATCATAAAACGGACAGCTCCTCATCTTGCATCTGCTCAACGATCCTGGTTGTATTAAAAAGGTGTGGCATATAGGCAGACGCATACGAGCAGGAAATATTGTTGATTCCATGATCTTCCATCCAGGCCATAAGATTCTCCTTAAGCTCATCCTGATCGTAGCCGAGAAGAATGGCATCCGGTTGATGCTCCGTTAACACGCCATAGCTACCCAACTCCAGGTCTCCGGCAACAGCGGTTGTGACCTCCGATTCACAGCTAATAGCCTCTAGTCGGTCCTCAAGTTGATTTATAGGAAGTCGACCTTTTAATTCAAGAACGTGTTCATCCCGTGAGACAACGATAATCACTTCTTCACCCATATCAGCTGCTTGCTGTAATAGATGGCGGTGCCCATCATGAACCACGTCAAAGGTTCCAAATACCATCACACGCTTCATAGTCTGTTTTTGTTACGATTCAACCTCCCACGACTCTTGGGGCCACTAAACTCTTATATTAGGCTTCTGTCAAGCCTCTTGAAAACTCTGTTGTGCATCCCCGCCGCCCCTGTTAGACGTCGATAGCGTACGTAAAAATACAGGCCGCGTCAAGGCCTAAAGCCTGTATTAGTGGATAGATTTTACCGTGTACTGAGCGGCACCAGACGGCGTGTCCACGATAATTGATTCTCCAACATGTGCCCCAATAAATGCCTCTCCCATTGGCGACTCGTTACTGATCTTTCCCTCCAAAGGATTCGCCTCGTTGCTTCCTACAACCTGAAACGTCATCTCTTTTCCCTCCCTCTCTACGAGAAACGTCACCCCAAGATCAATGACCGATCCCCCGGATTGCTGTTGAATGACGACCGAATTTTTTAACGTATCCTCAAGCGTAATAATACGTTTTTCATTTGTTGCCTGTCTGTCCTTTGCGTCGTGATATTCAAAATTTTCTGAAAGGTCTCCAAGAGACTTTGCATATTCAAGCGTTGCCGCAATGTCCTTGCGTACGGTTGTTTTGCGTTCAGCGAGCTCATCCAACAGCTCATCAAATTTTTCCTGACTCATGTAGTGTGTATCCGTCATAGGTCTAATGTTGAAACCACCAATCAAAAATAGTATAAGCGAGCGGAACAGCAACGGTAGAGCCTTCCCCACCTTCTTCAATCAGAATCGTTACGACTAATTCTGGGTTATCATAAGGAGCAAAGCCGGTAAACCAAGCGTGGTTCTCCTTCTCATTGTGCCATTGCGCCGTCCCCGTTTTACCTGCAACGGGAATAGGCAGTGTATTTAAACGTTTTCCCGATCCCTCCGTAACGGTTTGCCGCAGTCCCTCACGAACGATTTCAATCGCCTCGGGGCTTGCCGTGTGCTCGCTTAAAATCCTAGGGGCAACATCTTGCATTTTTCCTTGTGACTCGTAGCGATCAACAACCTGCGGCGTATAGAGCGTTCCCCCGTTTGCAAACGCTGACGTGTAGGCAGCAACTTGCAGAGGAGTGACCAGAATGTCTCCCTGCCCGATCGCAACATGATAGGTGTCACCAATATACCACGGTTCGTTTTTTACCTCATTTTTCCAGAGAGCACTTGGAAGAAATCCCGAAGCCTCGTGCGGCACATCTATGCCGAGCGGTTTCCCAAGACCAAAGGACGAGGCGACAGTCATCATCCGATCCAAGCCAAGCCCTTCAAAATCGAGATATCCACCGCCAATCATATAAAAGAACGTGTTCACAGAATCAGCAAGAGCTTTTCTGACATTGGTCATCCCATGTCCACCCGCCTTCCAATCCGGAAAATAGAATTGTCCGATACGAATCCCTCCGTTACTCAAGAGCGTTGTGTGCTCTGTAATAACTTCCGCATCAAGAGCGGCAGCCGCAACAATCGGCTTAAAGGTTGACCCCGAGGGATATTGTCCGGAGATTGCACGTGAGAAAAGTGGACGTGCCGGGTCTTCCAGAAGGGAACGATACTGTTCCGCATCAATTTTGTCCATAAAGAGGTTGCTATCAAACCCGGGATAGGAAACAAGCGCCCGAACCCCCCCGTCTCGCGGGTCCATAACAATAACAGAGGCATTGAGAATTCCAAGCTCCCTTTGTAGCGTCACGAGTTTTTCCTCAATCATTGATTGCAATGCTGCATCAATATGAAGCATGAGAGTCGCTCCGTCAACGGCATCGCGCTTTTCCAATATAGACTGCGGCCGCCCGACAGCATCCACTTCCACTCGCCGCTCACCTGGAAATCCCCGCAGGACTTGTTCGTAAGACTCCTCAATACCAATTTTACCAATAAGCTCGTTTTGCTTGTATCCGGACTCACTATACTCCTCGTATTCCCGTTCATTCATCGCGCCCGTATATCCCAAAAGTGCAGAAAGGGTCTTGGACGCGGCACTACTATCGTAGCGACGTACACCAGCCTCAACGCGTACCTGTGGGTATTGTTCCGGCGATGCAAGAACCTCAAGAGCGGCAGCCGTTGGCATGTTGTGCGTTATCAGAATTTCTTCTCCAAGAGAGCTGCTTGTTAACAACTGATCGTGAAGATCGCGTGCATCCCCTTCCAACAGCGCCGCAAGACGATCAACAAGCTGTACATAGGCATCTTGATCCAGTAAAGCATCTCGACTCACCCAAAGAGAGAACGCAGGGATATTCTGAACTAGAACGGTTCCGGCTCGGTCTAAAATCCTTCCCCGGTCTGCAGGGATCACCTCCTCGCGAATACGATTACCTTCAGCGAGTGTATAAAAGGCATTCCCCTGCCAGATTTGCAACTGTGCAGACCGCCCAAGTAAAACAAGAAAGATACAAGCCATGCCAATGCCTGCCCATTTCCACCGTGCACCACTTATGGAGGTTCCCATAAAATCCGGTTCTGCGCGATTACGATAGCTCTGTCCCAACGT
>DOMJ01000031.1:0-208 GCA_003509895.1 Candidatus Uhrbacteria bacterium
ACAGGACTGTCACCCTCTTTGGTGCTCCTTTCCAGAAGCTTTTCCTATAAACAACATTATTCTATTGCTACTTTAGGGGTGTAGCGAGATTTTATCCTACAACACCATATACACAACGGCCCCTGCCTTTCAACGCTGTACATACTTAACCGAAGTCAAATATGAAACAACATTTTCATGTATATGGTTTAGGCTGTTCCCCGTTCGT
>DOMJ01000031.1:272-1962 GCA_003509895.1 Candidatus Uhrbacteria bacterium
TCCCCGTTCGTTCGCCACTACTAAGGGAATGTATTAGACTGGTTGCTTTTAGCGAGCGAATGTGACGAATCACACAAACCGCTAAAAGCAAGTCTAATGTTATTTTCTTTTCCTCCAGGTACTGAGATGTTTCACTTCCCTGGGTGCCTGACGACTTGCTATATATTCACAAGCCGGCGACGTGGCATTACCCACGCCAGGTTTCCCCATTCGGAGATCTCCGGATCAAAGGTTGTTTGAAACCTCCCCGAAGCTTATCGCATTCTACTACGTCCTTCATCAGCACATCCTGTCAAGCCATCCACCGTATGCCCTTGATGCTCTATTACCACACAGAACTGCCGAATGCATTCCTATTAAGATGCGTTCGGTGCATTGACCCTTTTGCAAGGAATCAAGCTGTCTATGTAACAATACTTTCGTTTTCTTAATCTATTATGACCGGACGATCATAATAGAGTATCAATGACTTTCTTTAACTCTTCACTTGTAATGATCATGTCTGACACCGGCGCGTTCGCGACGAGTGGTGCTGCATCGGGGTCAGAGAAGAATGCGGTAAAAACCGTACTCTTCTCTATTCCAGATAGGGACAGCAAGAAAAGGCGCGATCCGTAAGGATCGTGTCGGAGGTCCCCGAGGGACTCGACAAGGTATTCTTTGATTGTAGTCACATCAGGATCCGCAGAACTGGAGAGGTGACGTTGCAAAAATGAGATTTTTGCGTAAACGTATCGTGCTAAACGATGACGTTGAAACCCGTTTTGCTTTAGGAGCAAGTCAGGAAAAAGCTCTGCCTTTTATGGGACCGCCTTGTACGGTTCCCAAGCGTGGCAGCATTGTATACGACCACTAAAAACCTGTCAAGTCTTTTACTTAGACGATCTTGTCTCCCCTTTCTCCACGGCTTTTCCACAGAGTTTTACACAGTTTTTACACATGAGCAACAGCGGTACAAGGCCTCATACAACCCGTTTTAAACCACAATATCTATCTCCTCGAAATCATTTGGAAGACCACTTCCCGGTTCTACGTCTCGATCGTCAATCAAATCTAAAATAAGAGGTAATTCTTTTACGTCCGTAAAATGCCCTCCCGTTTCTGTTTCCATAAGCTGTGCACGAAGTAACTGCTCATACTTCTGTGCATGATTGAATGGGATTTTTGCGTCATCTTTTGCGTGTATCACAACAAAACCCTGACTTTTCCACTCCACCGTGTCCCAATCCACCGGCGGCACAAAGAAGCTTGCAAATTTCTCTGACCCAATAAAATAGGGCGGTGCAATCAAAATGGTCGATTTTGGCGTACCGGTCATATCTGCCTGCTCAAAATAGTGAAGCAGAGCTACACAACCAATAGAATGGCCAATAAAGACCGTGTCACTTCCCGGTTCGCGAATAGATGTATTGATTGCATCCACCCATTCCTGACAGTTTGGCTCGCTTACGTTTGGTAATTCCGGCGTAATCACCTCATGTCCACGCGTGCGCAAAGCATCTCCTAACCAAGGCAAAAACCCTGAGGAAAGCGATGCATTCATACCGTGGACAAAAACAATGCGCATAAACAATCGGGTTTCATGAAAAAATGAAATCAGCACCTATCAACCTCTAACATCAACGCGTAATGGCAAAGGCTGGTGGATGTACGTGGACTCGAACCACGGACCTCTGCAATGTGAATGCAG
>DOMJ01000031.1:2111-10076 GCA_003509895.1 Candidatus Uhrbacteria bacterium
ATGTGAATGCAGCGCTCTAACCAGCTGAGCTATACATCCGTTTTATTATTCTTATCTTGAAGTAAAAGATCGTTCTTTGCCAATTCAGAACAAAACGTTTCAAATTGGATGAGATTTTACTGAAGGCATGAGTCTCACAGGGAGTCGTACGGATGGTACGACGAGCGAGAAACGAATGTCTGAAGTAAAAGATCGCCAATTTGGAACGTTTTATGGTGGGCGAGGAGGGACTCGAACCCTCACACCTTGCGGCACTAGCTCCTAAGGCTAGCGTGTCTACCAATTCCACCACTCGCCCAACGAGGTGCAGCATAGCAGAATGAGGCATTGCGTCAATGTTGGCGCAGTTTTTCGTTTAAAAAATAGCGGCGGCCCCAGGTAGGGACCGCCAACAGTACGTCTTCTACTCGCTCAAAAGGTTTCGCAACTGCTCGAGCAGATCAGTGGCGCGCTCGAGCTTCTGCGTGTCCTTTGGCTCCTGGGACAGGAGGGTCTGCAGCTTTCTATGAGCCGCCTCGCAAACCACGAGCGTTTCCTCGCCCTCGCGTTGCGCTCCCTCCAGTTGCCGGATAGCAGCATGGCGCGCAGCCACGAGCCTTGCAGCCAGATCCCGCGCTTCCTTCAACTCACCGTCTCGCTCAGCAGCATGCTTGCGTGCTGCCAAGAGCTCACGCTCCAGTCTTGCAACCAGCTCTCCCGACGCCTCGCAATACGACGCAAGCCTAGTACGCAAGCCCTCAGCTTGGTCGGTCTCCCTCGAAACATCCCGCAGATTCTCTTCTGCCTGACGCTCCGCATCGCTCGCCTCTTGAAGCCGCCGCTCCCAGGTGGCAAACTCCGTGCGAGCGGCCGCCAGAGCTCTGGCGTGCTCAGCAGCAGCCTCCTGGCGAGACTTGAGCGCGGAGAAGATCTCCATCGGATCAGAATCGGAGGGGTTGACTACAGGTTGCGAGGTGACCTCCACCTTCCCTGCTGCCGTGGAGACAGAGACAGGCTTTACCTGCTCCTCCTTTACGGAAGCCGCAGTCTTGGGGCTCTTCATCCGATCTTCCAGATCCTTCAGCAACTTGCGCGCGCGCTTTGCCGCCGACTTGTGCGAGTGGTGGCTCCATGACCCATTGCCATGGATATGATCAATGAGCTGCTCAAGACGCTGCAGGTCGATCAAAATGCGACCATCTTCCAGCTCCAGAGCAACCCCCAAGTTCATGTACGCGCGCGTGGCATCATCCGCCTTGCCACGATCGCTCGCCAGCTCTTTTCCCCCATTGGACTTGATCCACGTCTTGAGGGAAGAGTTGTCACTAAAATGTGGAACGTCACCCCTCTTCCTAAAACCACGCAGCGTCGTCTTCATCGCCACCGGCGGATTGCCAATGTGATAACGCGTTGCGTGCGCCGTAGCAAAGTCATGCTCTGACATTGCCTCGTCTCCAATGCCCTAATTGGCCTTACGTTCATACCTGTTTTTCTGCCTCTTGTCAATCTATCCACACCACCGCTCTTGACACACAAAAAAAGTATGATGTAATAAAAGCACACGAGGCTGGCGCTGCCATCTCGCCCACACAACACAACTCCCCACCTTTATTTGGCGGAGTTGTGTTTGTTTTAGGCACACGCTATCTCTAGGCAGTTGCAACCCGTGTTTTTTTTCCTCTCCCTATGCCCCCTCATTATGGGGTACCTCATTCTTAACGGCTATGCCTATGCGTACCGTTCTTACACGTTTGTTTGTGCTCGGTGTTCTGGTTTCTGCTCCGTTTTCCGTTTCTGCCGCCAGTATTAATTTAGATGCTTGGCAGGTAACCGCAACAGAGAGTTCCACCCATCAACTAAATCTCGCGGTGGAATATCTTGGATCTGATCCACAAAGTATTACAGAAGATCCCGTAACACTTGAAGTGACGGCGCCGCAGGCAGAAACCACGGAGGCTGTTGTAACGCCTACTGACGCACAACCAAACGATGTGCTAATAAATGAATTTGTGAGTGATCCAATTGCGGGTCAGGAAGAGTGGGTGGAGCTGTATAACAACACAGAGCAGGACATAAGTCTGGTTGGTTGGTCTCTTGTAGACGGATCCGGAAAGATAACGTTGCTGGACGACTCCATTGCATCGGAGACCTTTGCCCTTATCCATCAACCAAAAGGAGCTCTTAATAATAGTGGCGATTTGATTCAACTCTACAACGCAAATCAGGTGTGGATTGATGGGATTGCCTACGGCGATTGGGAGGAAGCAACGGCACCCATGGCAAACGATCCATTTTCCGTAGGACGAAATGCATCAAATCTTTTTGTGCAGATGGATCCAACGCCCGGCGAACCAAACCGTGAACCGGCAAGTGATGCCGTAACAGAATCACCGGATGACGTTACCATCGCCGCGACCGATGATGCGCAAGATGATACACAAACACAAACCGAAACAGAAACAAACGCGACCTATGACAACACTCAAGGAGATGATCAGGCAGCAAGCACGACAACAACGTGCACACAGACAGAGTCTTCAGAAGTCGCTTCGGATAACACGTCAGCCGCAGACCCATTTGTCCAACTTAGCAACATTCGATCCTATCCATCAGGAACCAAGCTATTAACGGAGGGACTCGTTTCCGTCTTGCCGGGCGTGCTTGGAAAGCAGTTGTTTTATCTTGCTGGGTCGGGAGTGCAGGTGTTCTTGTACAGCGCCGAGTTCCCACTTCTTGAGCGTGGAACTCGCGTGCGTGTATCTGGAGAACTGTCGGATATTCAGGGAGAAACGCGACTCAAGGCCTCGCAATCATCCGACATTCAAATCTTGAGTCAAGAGGATGCGCCACAACCTCATGATGTGAACAGCTCACAGATTGGTGAGGAAACAGAAGGCTGGCTTGTACGACTCACGGGAACAGTGACAGAAAAAAGCAGTGGGGAGCTTATGCTTGCCGACGCAGATGGAGAGATTCATGTGGTTGTAAAACCAACAACGGGTATCGCCATAACGGCCAATGTTGGCGATACACTCACCGTCACGGGCATTGTAAGCCAAACCACATCCGGTTATCGCCTATTGCCACGTGATCAACAAGATATTGTTATTCGCACCAATGAAGACTCCGTGGACCCAGCTCTTGCCGGGACTCTCGGATCATCCACGGGGAACGGAGGCACCGGTTTTGCCTTGTCCGGTGCGGCACTCGTGTCCATGGCCGGATCTGCCGGTGTGTACTATCTTCGCAAACGCGCTGCGGCAAAACTCGTAACTGCCTAATATGCCCGAGAGAAAAACCTTCAAATCCGGCGAGGAGGTGCGCGCTGAAATAACAGAAAAATTTAACGCCCTCAATGTAGAATCGTCCGTACAGCAATCAATCCTGGATCTTGTTTTAGAAGAAAACAGACAAGCATGGATCCGAGGAAAAGAATACGGATGGACCAAGGCGTGGAATTGGAAACGAAAGAAAGAGACGCAAGCGGCCTAAACAAATCCCCCTGCACCGTGTGGTGTAGGGGGTGCTTTGTTTTAGGAAAGCCGAGCAATTACCTCTGTTACTGTGAGCTCTTCTATTTCTCCGGTTTTACGAGGTCGCAGTTCTACAAAACCCTCAACAGCGCGTCTGCCCACCGTGATGCGATAGGGCATACCGAGTAAATCCGCGTCAGCAAACTTTTCACCGGGACGTTTTACACGATCGTCCAATAACACCTCCACACCTTTTGCTTGCAGTGCCAGATACAACTGTTCCGCGACGGATTTTTGTGACTCATCCTCCCAATTAACCGGCACAATGTGTGCGTAAAATGGCGCCACGGATTCCGGCCAAATAATGCCAGCTTCATCGTGATGGATTTCCACAATAGATCCCATAACACGCGATGGACCTATGCCGTAGGAGCCCATAATCACCTCCTTCATTTGCCCATCCGCACCCTGTACCTGAAGTCCGATCGCTTTTGAGAATCTGGTTTCCAAGGGAAAAATATTGCCGACCTCTATGGCTTTTGTAATTGTATACTTTTCCGTGTTCTCTAAATCCACCTCATCCACAATCTCCTTATTATATGCCTCACCCGTTTGCTTATCTACATAGACCGTATCCTCGCCCGCCTCCGTTGCAACCTGAAATTCATGAGAGAATCGCTCGGTAAAATCTCCGCCCGAGGCCTTAACCACCATCGCATCCAAACCACATCGCCGGTACACCTTTAAATAGGCTTCCTTGGAACGCTCATAGTATTCTGCAAAGCCTTCCTGATCCAAGTGAAAGCTGTACAGGTCCTTCATAGAAAACTCGCGCCCGCGTAGCAAGCCGGATTTAGCTCGTGGTTCATTGCGGAATTTGTCTTGAATTTGGTAGAGCGTAAGAGGAAAATCCTTGTACGAGGTGGTCTGCTCTTTCACCAATGGAGTAATCAGATCCTCCGCCGTACATTGCAGCGCATATTCCTTATTTCCCGCGCCCTCCAACTTAAACAAGACATCTATTGTGTCCCATCGTCCTGTAGCTACCCATGGCTCCTTTGGAGACAACATTGGGATGGAGATTTCTTGCCCGTCTATTGCATTCATTTCCTCGCGCACAATCTGCTTGATCTTATCTAACACGCGTAAACCAAGTGGCAAATAGGTGTAAAGACCGGCTGCCATCTGACTCACAAAGCCACCCTGCAAAAGAAGCCGAGCGTTTGCCGAGTCTGCATCCGCCGGTTTTGATTTGTTTGTTTTTCCAAATAATTTTGAGTAATACATAGGTTCAGTTCAATAATCATGCATTTACACAGACACAAAGAGATGTACCCCGTAGGGACATCGATACCCAGCAGTCGGTTGTTGTATCCAATACTCCATGTAACGACACGATAGCGTTGATCCATGATTCTGGCAATACCGAGATACAAAAACCCCAGCCAACTGACATGCCTCATCATACTCTTCACACCATGTGCGAACATAGAGATAGTCATTGAGCGCTCACGTTTTAAAAATAGCCCCTGATACGTCTAGGAAAATCAAAACACCTTGCCAGCCGTATCCTTGTTTTCAGACATCAATAAAATCAGAAACACGACCTATGTTGGTCGTGTTTTCTCTCGAACAGACCTACAAAAGATCTTCTCAAGGGAGACATGGATGACAGCTACTTCATCATCCATGCCACGTGCGTACCTGGCGAAACCAGGTAACCCAGTCGCTAGCTGGGGAGCCATTGTGGCTCATTTTTTCTGCGTACCCAAGTACCCTCTGAGCCCACCGTTCCGCACCCATACATCCGAATATGTATCACTCGGATTGCTCGGCAGATGCGGATCCTGTCTATACATTGACTCATACTCTCGACGAGTTCGAACACCAAGCGCCTGAGCAGCAGCCGATGCCTCTTCCCAGGTGCCGTAGATGTACGTACCCAGAAATCCTGTCCATCCACGGTTCTGCTTCCATACACCTTCGTACTTGTTGTCTGGAGCAGAGACGAGACGAGAGTCCTCTTTGTAGCGCGCCTTATACTCGGTGCCACTTCGCACACCAAGCGCCCTAGCAGCAGCCGACGCCTCTTCCCAGGTACCGTAGGTATACGTACCCAGGAATCCTCGCCATCCACCGTTCTGCCTCCAAACACTCTCGTACACCGATTCAGGGTTGCTCGGCAGACGCGGATTCTCTGAGTAGCGAGACTGATACGCTTCTTTGATGAGCACACCGAGTTCCTGAGCCGCAGCCGACGCTTCCTCCCATGTGCCGTAAGTAGACGTACCCAGGAACCCGTGCAGCCCACCCTGCTGAAGCCAGACATCCGAGTACGTCTTGCTCGGATTGCTCGGCAGACGCGGGTCACCTTTGTAGCGCGTTCGATACTCCTCTCCTGTTCGAGCTCCGAGTACCCGCGCGGCAACCGACGCTTCTTCCCAGGTGCTGTAAGTGAGTGAACCCAAGAATCCGGGCCATCCACCGTTCTGTTTCCAAACACCTGAGTAAACCTCGTAGGGTTCAGAAGGCAGGCGTCGATCTTGCTTGTAGCACTCCAAGTAGTCAGGTCCGGTACGAATACCGAGCGCCTGGGTGGCCGCCGAGGCTTCCTCCCAAGTTGCGTACGGCAATGTTCCCAGGAATCCGGGCCATCCACCGTTCTGCTTCCAAACGTCCGCATAGTTCCGTTCGGGCTTGGACGGCAGTCGCGAGTCTTCTCTAAACCGAGACCTGTACCCCTCTGCGCGACGAATACCGAGCGCATGGGTGGAGGCCGAGGCTTCCTCCCAAGTTGCGTACGGCAATGTTCCCAGGAATCCGGGCCATCCACCGTTCTGCTTCCAAACGTCCTCGTAGACATGGTGCGGAGAGCTTGGAAGGCGAGGATCTTCGTTGTAGCGACGATTATATCCTCGTAGGTCCGATATGTTCAGCGCCTGGGTGGCCGCCGAGGCCCTTGCCCAAGTGGAGTAGAACTCCGTATTCAGCTGCTCCAGCACTCTCAACAGGTCCAGAAGCTCCTCAGCGTACTCGACTCCGAAGCTGCCTTCGCTGATTACGAGTGCATCTCGGCTAGATGTGCCGCCGAAGCGACCCGTAGCCTCGCGTACCGACGTCTCAAGGTTTTGCAACCAAAGAAGCCGTTCCACGCTTGCCACAAAGTCCAGCACGACTACGGTCGTCTTAGAGCCTGTCTTGCGCAGACCCCGACCCAGCTGTTGCAGCCAGATCCGCCGCGAGACGGTTGAACGCCAGAAGACCATAAGATCGGCCTCCGGAACATCGATCGCCTCGTTGAGCTTGTCGACCACCGCCAGAACCTGCGTGCTCCCCTTGCGGAAGCGGTCCAGCGGAGTTTCTTCGCCCTGTCGGTGCTTCTGCTTGGAATGGTAGGCCTCTGCCTCAGGGAACCGCTCGACGACCTCTCTGACGTGATTGATCCCACGGCAGAAGATGATGGTCTTACGGAAGCCGCGAGCCCATTGTTCTTCTACCTTGTCGCGAACCTGTTGGATCGCAGACTCCAGGAACAAGGTATCGTTGATGTCTGAGCGGGAAACCTGTCGGCTTCCGTGCTCGAGCACCTCTTCCACCAGACGTCGCAGCTCCATCATGGAGATGTTGTCGGTAAGGAGGTTGTATTCCACCCGCGCCAACCACTTGTCGTGCTTGAGTGCCGCGGCCAGCGTGTAGGTGAACACCGGGGGTCCAAAGATCTCATCCGGGTCCAGTCCGTCCATCCGCTCATTGGTCGCCGTCATCCCAAAGAAGAAGGCGTCCGTAAAACGGTTGAGCTCGCTGACATAGGTGTCCGCCGGCGCGTGGTGAGACTCGTCTACGACCACCAGACCGACATCTGTCGGATCGAGGCGACCGTTTTCGATGAGCCAGCCCACAGACTGAAACGTGGTGAAGAGCACACGAGCGTTCAACTTCACCGACTTGCCGGTGTAACGGATTCCCGTGGTGAATTCCTGACCACAGATCTCATGAAAACTCCTACGGTTCTGCGCGGTGGGGTCCTTGCGATCCACCAGACACAGAGCTCGCTTGCCTGGGTTGTCTCGCAGCCAGAGCTGCATGAACCACCAGGCGGTCCAGGACTTGCCCAGGCCCGTCGCCATGACTACGTGGGCACGTCCCACCCCGTCCTGGTACGCGCCCCAGGCGGCATCTACTGCACTGCTCTGGTAGTCACGTGGCGTGGCCATCGGACCCTCCTTTGATTACGTTTTTTTCAATGAACACTGTCATACAGGATCAGGAATGAACCTAGACAGACGCTTGTTTCTATCAAAATATTAACAAGTTGTCAATGTTTACAACTCATTAATAGTATTCAATTGTTACGAACGAGAAGAAAACGTAGCACTGACCAAAAACGTGTTCTTAAATGAACCAATTTGATGAAAAATTCTGAACATAGAGCACAAAACACACCCATTGCTGAGTGTGTTTTGATGGAGCGGAAAACGGGGATCAAACCCGCGACCTCTTCCTTGGCAAGGAA
>DOMJ01000031.1:10155-20089 GCA_003509895.1 Candidatus Uhrbacteria bacterium
TTCCTTGGCAAGGAAGCGCTCTATCGCTGAGCTATTTCCGCACGAGCAAAAATATAACACGTCTCTCCTCTCCTGACAAGATCTCGTAACACCACAAATAGGTAGATTTAATGGAGGTTCGGATCTTTTTGAATTAAATCCCTCTCGACAATACCCTTGGAAAATGGTATGTTCTCGCCAATGCCGCGGTGATGGAATGGTAGACATAGGGGACTTAAAATCCCCGGGCCTTACGGCCTTGCGGGTTCAATTCCCGCCCGCGGTACCAGTTACTCCTCAATAATGAGGAGTTTTGTTTTATATTATAGAGAAGTTTTGTTTTATATATAAAGGAGTTTTGTTTTATAAGGGAATTATCTTTCTCTTTTCTCACCTCTCTGACTTGACACATGGGTTAAAATCCTTTATACACAAATTGGATGTGGGCTGGCGCCAATGGGCTTGAGAAATAGGTCAAAGACACGGAATAGGCCGAGTTGAGACCAAATCAAGAGCACAAAACGCGCAAAAACAGTCCTGGGCTACTACGGTTATGGCCCGGAGAGACCAAAAAAGACTTGGATCTCCACTCTCCAAAGAGGTGGTGTGAACGCCGGATCTACCAATCTGGCCTGTAACGTAATACACCTGCATCCACTGGGGTGGTCGCGCGCTTCTGCCGACCGCCCCTTTAAATTTCCAAAACCCCGCGTTTCTCCGCTTTTTGCTATACTATCCGTACTATGTCAGCTCTCCCCGCCAATCCTTTTGCCTCCGCCGTAGATGAATCCGCCCCAGACCCTGTAATGGCGAGTGTGGCAACCGTTGAGGAGGAAGGTTTTGACGTTGGTCTACGGCCGCAAAAGCTCCACGAGTTTATTGGACAACAGCCTCTCAAAGACAATCTTTCCATTTTGATAGAGGCGGCACGCAAACGTGAGGAGCCTATGGACCACGTCTTGTTCTATGGCAATCCAGGACTTGGCAAAACCACTCTTGCCCATATTATTGCCAACGAGGCAGATGTACACATTAAAATCACAAGCGGCCCCTCCCTTACACGCGTGGGTGATCTTGCCGCCATTCTTACTAACCTCAAGCGTGGAGATATTTTGTTTATAGACGAGATCCATCGCATGAACAAGGCGATTGAAGAGGTTCTCTACCCTGCCATGGAAGATTATGTGCTGGATTTGATCGTCGGCAAAGGCCCATCGGCACGAACAATCCGACTCAATTTAGAACCCTTTACCATTATCGGTGCCACCACGCGCGCCAGCCTTTTGTCCTCTCCTCTGCGCGACCGTTTTGGTGCCACCTACCATCTGGAATTTTATAATCAAGACGATATGCGACAAATCATAGACAGATCAGCGCAGCTTTTAGAGGTGCCGATTGATCCGGCAGCACTCGATTCCATTGCCGGTCGCGCACGTCGCACGCCCCGTATTGCCAATCGCCTCTTGCGACGCGTTCGAGACTTTGCCCAAGTAAAACACGACGGACACATTAGCCCCGCAATAGCCGAGGCGGCCATGGATGCACTTGCCGTAGACCCACATGGCCTCAACAGTGTGGATCGTTTAATTCTCACCACCATTATCAACACGTTTCAGGGTGGTCCGGTAGGACTTAAAACACTCGCCGCCGCCAGCGCGGAGGATGAACAAACCATAGAAGAGATGTATGAACCCTATCTTCTGCAGCTTGGTCTCTTAAACCGCACCGCTCGCGGTCGCGTGGCAACAGCTCGCGCTTACGACCTTCTTGGTATCCAAAAACCCATTTCCCCGTAGCCACTCCCTATGGTCCCTATCAATATCTTCTTGTTTGTCTTTCTCTTCTTTATGTTCTTGGTACTCCTGTTTACGTTTTTTAATGTGTATCACATGGTGAGATACGGACGGGCGTGTAAATCAACGATCGTTATTACAACGGTCTATCTCATTGTTGTCCTTGGCATGATCAGTCTCTCCATTTACCTGATCTCTCTTGCCGATTGGAGCACGAGCATTTCCATTATTCCGGCATCTACAAATCAGATTTATTAATCTATGTTGCACCTTCACCACCTTCCAAACAGCAAACCAGGAGAAAAGCCGGTGTTGTTCTTGAGGCGTCATTGGCTTGCCGTCCTCCGTCTCTTCTTTTTTGCCCTACTCGCATCGGTGGCTCCCCTGCTTATAACGTGGCTCCTTGGTCAAACCATGCCGTCACTCCTTTATAGCACAGAGGGAAGCGCCATTGGGTCCGTCTTTTTATCTATTTTCTATCTCTCCATCGTTACTTTTTTCTTTCAAGAATTTATTGATTATTACCTGGACGTCTGGATTGTAACCACGGAGCGTATTATAAACATTGAGCAACACGGGCTCTTTAACCGTGTCGCGTCGGAGATGCACATTGCGCTCGTACAAGATGTAACGGCGGAGGTACAAGGGGCCGTGGCAACGTTTTTAGACTACGGACAGGTGCACATTCAGTCCGCGGGAGAAACAAAACGCTTTCATTTTAAAAACGTTTCTCATCCGGAACAAATTCGTAATACCATTTTACGACTCGCCGAAGAAGATAGAGGACGCGAAGACAGTATCAATCACGCGGCCTAGTCTAAACGAGCTCACACAAGCTTGTTTTTATTTCCAGCTAAATTCCTTCCACGCCCACAAAGCAAGCTGGTGCACATTATCAAAACTCTCTCCTCGCGAGGCGGATCCAAACACAACAATAATCAACTCTTTTTCATCTTCATATTGCGATGGACGCAATTGTTCCACGACATTCCACTCGGATTCATACAAGTACCCTGTTTTGCCGGCCGTGACCCACACATCATCGTATTGCGGCTTATATAACATCCAATTGGTTGTGGTAATGGTGCGTGGAATTGCGTCCGAGCCCTCAATCGTCGCTCGCACGGTTTGCGTCATACGGCGAACAGCCTCATTCTGTGCAAAGACCTCTCGCGCCAGGTAGGCGACCTCCCTTGCCGTAGATTGATTTGCAACTTCAATCCCCGTAGGATCCACAAAAACCGTTCGCCTGAGCCCCATAACATGAATGCGATCGTTCATCAACGCCACAAACGTTGACTCCGGTACACCGATCACACGAGAGATAGCATAAGCCGCATTGTTAGCGGACCCAATCAGCGCCGCGTGCAGTAATTCACGCACAGAAAACCACGTCCCATCCGTCACAAACAAACGAGCGCCACCCACGTTATCCGAGTCGCGAACATCCCACGACTTGTCAAGCGCCAACGTCTGTTTTGTAACAACATCTGTTGTGATCAACTTTGTGATACTGGCGATGGGCCATACGGTCTCCGCTTTATTGGCGGCTAAAATCATGCCGCTTGACCTGTCTACCACGATCCATGCAGCAGCATCTATCACTGGATCGGCAGACACGTTTAATCTCTGCGGCGGTGTAACCTCTGGCGCGTAAGAGGCGAGCTCGACAACCGACTGCCAGCCGTATTGTTGCGCCCAATCCTCCACATGCATTAAAAATCCGGCCGCACCCGGTGTAACCGTCTCTCCATCGGGGGTAAACACGGCTTGCAAATCGGGTCGTTGATTGTATACGTCGCGCAATGTGTCCGACATCGCAAACGCGCCGTGCGGAAACACGAGCAAAAGCGCAATAAGTAGATAAGCTTGGTACTTCATGTACCTCAACTATAACATAAACCAAAACGAGCTCGTATCAGCTCGTTTTATTGTTTTTTATGCTGCTTTATTCTGCCCGTTGTTCGCATTGTTCCGCGATAGATCTCGTCAAGCGCATCTTCTTTGTTGGTGAGACCTGGTAAGGCAGTAATGATGAAGTACGCTTCCTCTGAATCCGCTTCCGCACTAAAAAGCGTTTGGTAGTCTTCAAAGTTCTTCTCCAATATGGCCATTTTATCCATAGCCAATTTTTAATCTTGTGGCCGATCTGTGAGCGTGTATTACCAACGTTTTATGAGATCCACATCTGTATAAAAGTGATGCAGAATTTGACTATACGTGTATCCTTCCTCCTCCGCCAAGCAGACCGCACCCAAAGCACTCATACCAACTCCATGCCCCCACAATGTTTGACCAACCTCGCACGAAACGCTCACACCAATGGCATACGGAACGTTACGTCCCCACACGTCTACCCAGGATCGCGTACGCCCGTCGGATCGAGAAAAATAGGCGGCGATAATGGTCTCTCCGTCGTATTGAATCGTCTGCCCCTCTGTTGCCTTCACTTGCTCCACCCAATTTGGCCGGCGAATCTCTGCACCGTAGCCGTGATAGACCTGGTCGTATGTGTCGGAACGCAGGTCTATAAACTCTCCCGCATACTTGGACTTGTGCTCCCACGCATACAACGCATAGGTACGTGCCGTTGTGGCGAGTGCCTTGTGATACTCATCCGGCGCCGTGTTGCTTGTTTCATCTACTGCATATAGATAGTCTTCCATTGGCAACTCGCTTATGAGCCATGTACGATCTTTAACCGTGTTAAATCGCACCTCCAAGGTATCTCTAAACGTATTATCGTTTAAAGACGTGTTCCAGGAACGCACATCACTAAAGCTGGACACGGTAAAAATTGTATTGTGGTCCACCCCTTCAAAACGGAGATACTCTGCCGTCTCGTACACCTCACCTGCCGATTCAAAAACATAGTTACCCGTGTTGACGTTGTAGGTTACTCGCATTGCCTGCTGTGCCGGAATCAGGTAACGCTCAATCCTGGCATCGGATTCCAACACGCGCACAGCTGTATTTGCGCTAAAAATAACCTCTTCCCCCGTAACTTGATCAATACCCACACGCACGCGAGGCTGCTCTATCATTTCTCCCACGCGATACACCTGATTGACTATCGGCTGATCTAAAAGGGCGGGAGAACCGTCTGTGACAAACACGGGAATATTGACCACGGTATCGCTCAATTCCACAGAATCTGCAACAAGTTGAAAGACGGCCGTGTGTTGACCGTTAGTTCTTGGTGCCTGAAAAAAGACGTCTGCAACAAAAGTTTGACCGGGTGCAACGTTTGCCTGCACATCTCTATACGCCACTTGATCGCTGATCCAAGAAAGGTGGTAAAAATCAGAAGTGCTCCCTGTAGCAACGTGCACATCCGGCGTTTGGAGAGTGACCTGCTTCCATGTTTGCGTGCCGGTGTTAGAAAATGCGAGCTTAAGTGGAATCATCTGACCTGCCTTCGCACGCACATCGTTGACGGATGATGCGACCAACACGCCACCGTAGCGAGATGAAGAAACCATAGGACTATTTGTAACAGGTGTTGCTTCCACGGATGTTTGTGTATTGCCTACCCGCATGGTGAGGTCAAAAGAGGATCCAATCCAAGAAGCGTCCTCGGCTGCTAGTCGAAACGATTCAACGAGTGTCCCTGTAAACGCCGGTGGCCCATAGACAAAAAATTCGAGGGTCCCTGTTTGCCCTGGGGCAACGGACGTCTCGATAAGTTGGCCGAGTTGATGGTCACTCAACCAGCTAGGTCCACGGTAAGGACTCGTATGATAATTGGGATTTACGGAATAGGCAGAAACAAAAGCGTCGCCTTTTTGATACCAGGTCTCTGTTCCGGTGTTTTGAACTTGTACACGAACGGTTTGAGCCTCCCCGGACGCCACAGAGACGGATTGAGGGGAAACGCTGACGACTAAGCCGTCGTAACCCGCGCGCGCGTGGACAGATGGGGCAATAAGAAGGGATGCGCCCAACAAACCAAGAGCTAAAAGCGCACGTTTTATAAAGGAAATAGATAAATGGAGGGGAATTGAATCTGGCATGTGTGTTTCTGTTAGTCCATCCATGCTAACACGATCCACCCCCTCGTTCAAACGGCAATAAAAATGAATCCCCCGCGCGGCCGCACGCCGTGGGGGGAGTTGAGGAGAGTACTCGTCTAGTCGAAGCTCTTCGTGACGATCTGGAACTCCGTAGGCTCAGAGGGGAGTTCCCACACGAGGGTCTGTAGGAGCCACGCATCCGATTTACCGTACTCGCCTTCATGAGGTACCCCATTCGCATCGAACTCGAACAAGTACTCCTGACATGCGTTCAGCGAATCTGCTTGGCGAACGTGGATGGAAAAGCCATCCTTGGTCTCCGTGACTCCAATACGCCATCTTCCCACAATAATCGGAGACAACACGTACCAGAACCAGTGAACCGGCACAAACTCCCTGTGACCGCGGAACAGAGACCACAGATCAGACTCGATCACCTGAAACGTCAGATCATCTCCCCACACCAAGAACCGATTCCGCTTCCGCCAGACATTGCTCGCCATGCTTGCGCCAAACGCCAGGTAGGGGACCAGCAAGATCAACGAGATCAAGGTAACTGCGTCGAGCACAGGCGTCAACAACCAGCCCGCCGCAAACGGCCGCGCCAACCAGTTCAACCATCCCGTGATCGCGATCCACGTAACCGGAATCAGCACGTAGAAGAACATCCGGGAACAAGCCCGCCCGATCCACGCCGGAACCTTGTGGTGACTCTGCGTCTTGCGCGCGATCCTGACCCACAACGAATAGGCCAACTGGAACCAAACCGTTGAAAGAAGGATCCTGCAAATGACAACCGTGAGCTGTCCGAGCACATACCACAGCGACAGTTCCACCTTCTGAGTCTTCATCTCGCCTCCACATCCACCATTTACCCCACCCCATGTGGCGTCAATGTATTGGATTCTCCACTATATCACCAAATTACCTCCTCCCCGTCAACCAAAGTGCTATACTGTTCCCACATGTCGCACGTTCACGCCATTGCAAAAAACACCCTTGTCCAACTCATCGGTCGCGTAGTCGGTACCGCTTTTGGCGTTTTTACGATCGCCACTTTAACCCGATCCCTGGGTGTTGATGGATATGGTCAATTTACACTCGCCATGACGTTTCTCTCCGTAGCGGGCGCATTAGCCGATTTTGGATTTACCCTCACGACCACACAAATGATCAGCGAGAAAAAGGCCAACATAGACTCTATTGTCTCCACCGCCTTTTCTTCCCGTCTTCTCTCCGGTCTCTTTTTCTTTGCCCTCGCCGTTTTGGTCGCTTGGTATATGCCCTACGCCCCCGTTGTAAAACTGACTATTGCCGTGGGTGCGTTTTCTTACTTCTTTATGACGAGCAGCCAAATGCTCATCGGTGTCTATCAAAAAGGGATGGCCATGTGGCGGCCGGCCTTGGCGGAAGCGTTAAGTCGCGGACTCATTTTGCTCGTCGTGCTGCTCTTTGCCACCGTTCACCCAAGCGCTCCCTACATGATGGGCGCCTTTACCATCGGAAACATCTTGCTGTTCCTTATGAACATAGGCTTTGCACGTCGCTTTGTCACAATCCGTTTTCACATAGACCCCGCTCTCCTCAAAACGTTCCTTTTGCGCAGTTGGCCTATTGCCATTTCTATCTTTTTTAATCTCCTCTACTTAAAAGGAGATATTTTGTTCCTCTCTTTTTATAGATCCGATGCAGAAATCGGTCTCTATGGAGCCGCCTATAAGGTTTTAGATGTTGTTACCGTTATTCCAACCATGTTTATGGGTCTTCTCCTTCCGATGATGGTACAAGCATGGAGTACAAAATCACAAGAGAAGATGAACGCCCTGTTACAGCAGGCGTTTGATTTTTTTGCGCTCGCCAGCTTTCCGATGCTCGGCGGTGCCGTGATTTTGGCGGAGCCGATTATGCGACTCATTGCGGGTGCCGAGTTTTCCGCCGCAGCGCCCTACCTTGTTATCCTTATGATTGCCAACACAATCGTCTTCTTTGGTATTCTTTTTGCCCACGCTATTGTGGGCGTTAATAAGCAACGTGCGATTCTCCCCAGCTATGTTTTTACCGCCGTTATTGCAACCACGCTTTACCTTATCACCATCCCAATTTACGGTGCCTTTGGCGCGGCCTGGACCACCGTTGTAGCCGAGCTCCTTATTGCTTCTCTCACCACCATCGTTGTGGTGCGGCAAACCACGTTCAAACCTCGCCTGCGTAATGTGCTGGTCTACCTCTTTGCCACTCTCGTTATGACCGCAGCTCTCATGGCCATAACCTCTCTTGTTTCCGTTAATCATCTCCTGCTTCTTGCTCTCGTGATAGGCGGAGGTACTCTGTATAGCGTTATTATTGTTGCACTTGGTGGTATAAAAATGGAAACACTTAAATGGTTCCTAAAGAGATCATGACCTGGCTTGCCTCCATCGTACTCCTCTCCATTTATGGCTATTTCTGCACACGCACCGTGCGCAAAGGGATTCTTGTTTTTGCGGCGTGTCTACCTCTCTATCTGATCAAACTCTCCGTAGGACCCATTCCAACCAACTTCTTGGAGCTCATGTTTATCGTTCTCTTTGTGGTTTGGGCGCTCGGATTTTTACAGGAGCGCAGACGCGATTCTTTAAAACACCTTCTTTCCTCTCACAAAAGACTTTCCCTTGGAATACTGCTCCTTCTTCTGGGCGGATGCCTTGGACTTCTTCAAACAGGCGACCTCTTAAGCGCCCTAAACGTTCTCAAAAGTTATCTCGTGGAACCTCTGCTCCTTGGCGCCATGATTTGGAGCGTGAGTCGATCGTCTGAAAACTTTCACCTCCGTCAATTTTTGGTCGCACTTTCTGTGCCAGTGATTGTGCTAAGCGTTTTCGCGCTTTTTCAGACATTCACAGGTCTTGCGATCCCGGAAGCATGGGCACTTGAACGACGCGTAACGGGACTTTACCCCTACCCAAATGCGCTCGGCCACTTTGTAGCGCCAATCATAACCGTCCTCGCCGTGCTCTTTATGGATGACAAAAGCCGATTTACCACCGCGCAACGGAGAATCCTTGGCTCGGCTTTTTTTCTTGGCATCATCAGTGTCTACCTCGCGCAAACCGAGGCGGCGCTGTTGGCAATCGCCGTTAGTCTGTTTCTTGTAAGCTTTCTTTATAAAAAGGGGGCCGCAATAACCGTCCCGCTTCTCCTCTGCTTCATTCTCACCGTGCTTATTGTTTCTCCTCTCCGCACCACTATCGTCCAGAAAATCACCTTGCAAGACTGGTCCGGCCAAACACGCATTACCCAATGGAAAGAAACGGGTCATTTTCTTCTCGCTTCACCTCGCCATTTTCTCTTGGGTGCCGGTCCAAACAATTACCCCGCGGCAATTTCCCCCTACCATACATATACGCATTTAGAGATCTTTCAATATCCTCATAACATTTTTCTCAACGCCTGGGTGGAGTTTGGTGTACTGGGACTTGCCGGTTTTTGCCTTATCGCCTACAGCCTTTGGAAAATAACGATACGTAAGTCAAATAGCTATTATGTGGTTGCCTTTGGTGCCGGACTCGCAGAAATGGTTATTCACGGGTTGGTAGACGTTCCCTTTCTTAAAAATGATCTTGCCTTCCTAGGTGCCGTGTTTGTCGTCTTATTATTGATCGCTTCCGAAAAAGAAAAACCGTTTTCTCCTAAACAGTTACTCCGCTAACGCGTCGTAAAGTGACAAGAGGTCGAGCTCTAGTAGTTCGTCCTTTTTGTTTGCGGTCCGTTCTAAAATCGTCTCTCGCGACAATCCAAGATCATCATGTAGCTGATTCGCCACGCGTACAACCAGCCCAAATGCCGGCCCGGGTTTTAAGCCAATACGCAACAAGTCCGTACCATGGACAACATCCCCGGGAGGATGATCTAACACGTCAAAATGCCGTGACTGCTCGCGAAACCAATCGGCAATCTCCGGTCGTCTTACCCCCTTTGCGTCTTCCGAGTACGGACCGCGACTGCGTAAATCT
This sequence comes from Candidatus Uhrbacteria bacterium, assembly GCA_003509895.1. Taxonomy (GTDB): domain Bacteria; phylum Patescibacteriota; class Patescibacteriia; order UBA9934; family UBA11717; genus UBA11717. The sequence goes on from DOMJ01000031.1 coordinate 19,933, forward strand.
ACCTCCGTTGCATAAGACAACATTCGCATGGTGAGCGGTTTGAGTTGACGTGCCAACGCATGAAATTTACCCTCCGTCGCGTCTTCCCTATGTTCATAGAGCCACATGGGGTGGTGATGAAAGCGCATGATCTTTTGTGCCGCGTCTCTGTATTTGC
>DOMJ01000031.1:20132-26602 GCA_003509895.1 Candidatus Uhrbacteria bacterium
TGTATTTGTCACATCCCATAGCCTCCAAAACAGGTGCAATAAAGGGTTGACCCGCCTCCTGATGACCCGCCGAGTGTACGTGTCCATCCGCGTGGGTTGTCGTTAAAACCTTCCCCATGTCGTGACACAGGTTACCGAGCATAAGTGTGAGCCGTTCCTCCTCTGACAACGTTTCACGCTCCGCCAACAAAACCGCCTCATCACATCCCCACACGGTATGATTCCAAACAGAACCCTCCGGGTGCCACACAGAATCCTGCTCTGTTTGTGCCATCTTTGCGAATACAGAAAAAGGGCCCGTAAAAATCCCTAACTCGTGTGCAAGACGCAACCCAAGAGAGGGCGTGTGTGCCTTTAAAAAAAGCTTGCGCCACTCCACGCGCTGACGATCAAGAGAGAGTTCTTCCAATGCGTCCACCATCCCGCGCATCAATGTGAGCGTTTCCGGTTCAACGATCAGATGAAATCGTGCGGCAAATTGAACGGCACGCAGCACCCGCAATGGATCGTCTCCAAATAAATCCGCGTCCACCGCACGCAATACACCGGCCTGTAAATCAAGTGCGCCGCCATACGGATCCGTCATCTTCCCTGTGAGCACGTCTTGCATTATGGCGTTTACGGTAAAATCACGCCGTTGCGCTGCCGCCTCCACGCCCATAAATGGATCTACGTGCACGTCAAAACCCGTGTGACCCGGCGCGACCTTGGAGTCCGTACGCGGGAGAGACAGATCTATCTCATAACGGGCGTTCTTGTTTTTGGAATACCAAAAAACACGCAAAACACCAAACGCCTCACCTTGTTCTTGTACATCCTTAAAATGATTTTCCGCAATCAGACGCAACACCTTTGGTTCAATACCATGAATCTCTAAATCAATATCCTGGCTTTGAATCCCGAGAAGTTGATCGCGAACATACCCACCAACAAAATACGCACGGCCTTTATTGAGCGATACGGTTTGAGCAAACGCGTGAAGAAAAATTTCCAGCTCTTTATGCATGTGCGCATTCTATCAGCTTTGTCCTGAATGAGAAGATCAAAAAAGCACCCGGCGACCTCTGGTCGCGCAGGTGCCCTTCCTCCATTTTATGCCGTGAGTCGCACAAGACAAAGTGGTGTCTGCTCATTGCTCTGTCCCATCGGATTGTCTTTGAATAGTTGTTTGCAAAAACGATCCGAGATTTTACGGCTTGATTTCCCCAAAACTTGTACGCCAAAGTCATTTGCGTCAATCACAACAACGTCTACGCCAAGCGCGCGTTTAAGCTCCCGTGCCACGCGTGACGGCTTATGGGGAGCCATTTTTGCGTAACGATTGTAAGGTGGAATGGCAAAGTCACAAGGACCATCTATCGCATTTACGCCACAGCCGACCACACGGTAAAACATCCCGCGGATACCGAGGGGTCTTGTACAGGCAGAAACAAACGCTGCGAACAACATCCGTACCGTGCCCGCCTGTCTAAACGCCAGTTCCATCGTGTATGGGCTTGCGAGTCCAATCCCCCTTGAGGATCGAGAAACATACTTACTCAACCAAGCAGCAAGCGGACGGGGATGAATATCCGTAAGCGGAAACGCACGTCCCTGACTAATGGCAACAATTTTTTCACTCACAAACAAGATATCATCCTTATGAAGTAAGCCCTTTGTTGCTTGTAAACACACGTCTACTATGTTGTCGTCCTTGGTGATGAGGTGTGTTTTAATAGGCAGGCGATCGTAAGATATACCACCCACGCGAATGGTCTTTTTCTTATGCTTTCCAATGGTAAATGTGCTTGTCATAAGGTGAGAATACGAGAAAACAGGCGTTTTGTCAATAATGTACCTGTCGTATTTGTGATCGCAAGAATCAACACGGTCATTCTTTTTGGTGCTAAAATCTCACGATCGTGAGTTTATGACACATTTATCTATCTACGTCTAAACGCATTTCTTCTAAAAAAGATGCAAAGAATTTTCTATCCCCCTTATAACTCAGGCGATCGCAAACCTGATCTAACGGTATCCAAATCACTTGATCTCCCATATGTTCCTTCTTAAAGGTTGTGTCATCCTGCGACCGTGCAAGAAACATGTGCACCCGAATCTGTTCTCCATTTGGATGTGTATATTGTGTGCTACCTATCTCACGATCAATCGTTACAATAAGTCCTGTCTCTTCCTGCACTTCTCTTGCCGCCGTCTGCGCAAATGATTCTCCCGGCTCTACGTGGCCTTTTGGGAAGGACCAGTCCAAAAGGTGCCCGCGGTAAAGTAACACAATGTTTGTTGGGTCTTTATGACTCAAAACCACGGCTCCGGCTTTTTCTAATAGAGACATAAATGTGTCTTAATTCAATAACCAGATAGCCAGGTTTAAGTACGTGGCAAAACCCACCCAAGCTACATAGGGAATCAGCAAATACGCGGCCGGGCGTGAAATGGTGTGAAACAGTTTTATCGTCCACAAAATCGCCAGCAAGAGGAGCACAATGTCCACCAATGCAAGGCCGGGATTTTGCGCGCCAAAAAATAGTGGCGACCAAAGAGCATTCAACGCAAGCTGCCCGCCAAAAACCATAAAGGCCTGTTTATACTTCTTGTTTGTCTTCTTACGCCAGACAAGATAAACAGAAACACCCATAAGTGCATAGAGCAACGTCCACACAGGACCAAACACCCAGCCCGGCGGATTGAGAGCCGGTGTGACAAGAGTTGTATACCAACCAGAGACAGACGAGTTTGTGAATAACACGCCCAAAAGACCTGCACCTTCGCAGATCAGCACGGCAGCCACAAGCCAAAGAGCGGATTTACGAGTCATAAAATTACTTGTTACGTGTATTGTATCGCTCCTTCATGGAAAAGGAACACGCTCTAACCGCTCCAAAATGCCAAGCTATTCCTTATCTGCAAAAACAACAAGGCGATCGGAAAACGTTTTTTCTGCGCTGTTCCAAGTGCCCGTACAGGTAATCAAATTAAGGTGCGCTGTTCCGCCACTGGAAATAAATACGTCCGTCGCGTTGTCATCTTTACCATAGATACGCGTCGTACGAACAACAAACGTAGAGGTGATTTCATTCTCATCCTCAATCACTATTTTGTCCCCTTTTTTTACTTTATTGAGGTCATCAAATACCGCAGGTACGTTGTTATACCAATCGTAGTGTCCGGTCATCACGGCGCTGCCCTGCTCACCCGGTAGTGGTCCGGGGCTATACCAGGCTACTTCGGCAGGCCCCTCTGGTACGTCCATCTCTCCATTGGATGTTTTCCCCACGGAAATAATATCGGCATCCACATTGATCGCCGGAATGGTAATGCGTACTGGTAGTCCAACAACGCCTTGTTCCCGGTCAGAAGAAGCGGCAGCAGGTTCAACAGGTAATTCCGATCCATCTTGGATTGAATTTATTTGTGTAAAAAATAAAGACAGTGCCACAAAAAGAACAAACCCGGACACAAGAGAGAGAAGAAGTGCTCGTTTTGATAGAATGGTTCGTTTCATAAGTGGTATAAAAGGCCTTAGGCACAAATGCCAGACAAGCTGCTGTCTGGCATGTGCATACGCATGATTCTCAATTTACTCTAAGCTGTTTGCTTTCTTTGAACAAGATAGAGCAACGTCAGCACAAAGAGGATACCGGCAGGGAGAAGAATATTCCAGGGAGTGTTTCCTTCCTCGGAAACAATTCCCGCGCTTGGCAATTTAGGAACGTCTCCCACAACAACGGTCACGATGGCAAAATCTCGTGCTGTTAAGCCATTGGCTTCTCCGCTTGCCGTAACGGTATTGACGGTGGTTTGCGTGAGCTGAGACGAACAGGTGTACGTCCACGTTTCACTGATATCAAGTTTTGCATCACTATTTGTGTCTCCGGAAATATAGCTCACAGGGGAACACTTATCATCTGCAATCCTTACGTTAGAAAGAGCAACCGTGCCGGGGTTCGTAACCTTATTTGTATAGGTCACCATTCCCGCTCCATTGGTGAGCACAAGTGGATTTGGCACTTTTGTGACATTAATCAAAGGTGGCACAATGGGAAGACCAACAATAACGGTCGCATTTGCGATATCCGTTGCACTGATACCATTAGCCCAACCGGTTGCGACCACAATATTTGTATGCGTCTCTGTGAGGGTGGTTAAACAGGTGTAGACCCATGTTTCTGTTACATCGAGCATGGAATCCGTATTTGTATCACCGGAAATCAACGTAATGGGACTACACGTATCGCCAACCAGCGACACGTCGCTCATAGGAACCGTTCCGATGTTACGAACGGTATAGGTGTACAAAACAGAACCGGGACCATCTGGCAAAACCAAAGGTGTTGGCACCTTCAATACTTCAATCAGTGGTGGCACAGGGAGAGCAACCACGGGTGCGCCAATGTCGTTATTCGTAACAACACAGACACTGTGCTGGGTCCCAATACCTCCATGATTTATTTGCCCGCTCTGATTACAATCTCCGCTAAAACTTGCTGTATACTCGGAAGACCCTGTTTCTGTAACGGTGTAAAGGCCGGGGGGCAAAACACTGCTCTGTCCGCTTACAATGTGATTCCCATTAAGAAAGAGGGGGAAGTCATCAAACGTAGCCGTTCCACCATTATCATTAATCACCTGCTTGATCACCGTAATATTATTATACGTACTACCGCTTGCTGGCGCCGGCGTTGCACATGTTGGCCCGGAAATCGTATTGTTCAGCAATGTTACATCCCCTCCCAACGCCAAAGCTCGACCATTTAAGGCTACGCCATCACCAAAATGCACGCCCGTACCGGCAACGATGGTTCCAATAAAGGAGCTGCCATTAATTGTTGCGAGCGTGTCCACCTGCCAATACACGTCACAGGCTCTTGCACCGTTGGTCAGTTCAATTGATCCGGATGAAATAAAATCACTTGATGCTCTCAAAATATAAATACCCGCACCATTCAGTGTAAGCACGCCTCCGTTTAATCGTCCTGCGCCAATGTCGTAAACACCGGTCGTTAGGGTTAGTCCATCAAGGGCGGGACCGATGCTACCCGTTGATCCCTGTGCTGTTAAGTCGTCATTTGCCGTTGAGAGGTTTGCCTGAACCGCCGCATCCAAAATCGCCAAACCCGGCGCGACTCCATCGGTAGAATAGATCGTGCCGCCAACGTCTCCTGCGGTAAGCGCGGTAATTCCTGCACCCGTACTGTTATTGCCAACGTCTCCGGAGATCGTACCCGTTCCCGTAATACCTGTTTGCGCAATAATGGAAAAGGTTGCCGCCTCGCCCAAACCTGGGTCCGTGGCCGCAAATGTTGTGGCCGGTACCGCTATGCCAAGCGCGAGTGTAAGACTCAGCATGGCTGTTAAAAGCTTTTTGATTTTTTTCATAGGGAGCACCGAGGGTTAAAATGTGTAATGTTTTTTTGCAGAGCTTTTAAAAAGCTCAAAGATAGTTTTATGGTACCACGAATGGACCTCCTTGCTTTTTTTTGCAAACATCAAGGATGTGGATAAAATTTTCCTCGTTGCTCAACTCTGTATCGTACCCGCCTTGATTTTCTAAAAGACGCTTATTATCTCTTTCTCAAAACACACATATTCCTGGCGCCTTCTTATGGCTGCTTTTTTAAATCAAAATCACGTTCAATAAAATCAACTTCGGCCGGTATATCACGAAAGGCAAACGCCAACTCGTAATACTTTGGATTGTTGTATAGGGGCATAGATGTGGCAAGTTTAAAATCAGCGAGACAAAAGTATCTTTTCCTCTTGTATAAGAGATAAAAAGACCTCGGGAATTATTTTGTAGCGTTCGTCTCTATGTTATCACTCTTAGGCCTTAACTTGCGTACCTGTTTTGCTTTTGGCAAATAGTTCTCGCCGGTAGAAATCTTTTTGCCACTTTTCAATTCAAGTTTTTTGCGTGCGTCTCCAGCGATCGCTCCACCTTCTTTTGCTGCTTTCTTATTTTCCACAAACCCACGCGTGTCCTTGTTTCTTGCAATTTCAGTCGTAGACGCTTCTCCAAGCATGGCAAAAATGAGCTCTAAGTCGTTCATGTGGTCGTGCAGGTTTTCCCGTTTCAATCCTTTGAGTTTTTGATACTCCCTTGGTGTCATACCAAACGTGGCTTTTGAAATTTCAGCAGTTAAAATTGCGTATTCCTGCCCCTCTTTTACGCCACGCTTTTTCCATTCATCGGTCAGTGTTTCTCGTACTTCAATACCACGCATTCTCTTTTCAATCCACGCATCAGAGTAACCTTTCGCTTTGTAAATCGCTCGGGTGCGTTTAGTAGCAAGCTCGGGATCTTCTATTTCTTGTACACGTTCGTAGCCCACTTTCGCCAACCACCTTTTGAATGGCTCTGCTTTTAGTGACGGAATAGCTTGAATAATTCTAAAAACTCCCTCCGTATTAGCACAATTAAGCTTTTGAGGACCTCCAGCAGTATCTATAACAAGGGGGGTGGCAATTTGCCC
>DOMJ01000046.1:0-15096 GCA_003509895.1 Candidatus Uhrbacteria bacterium
GAATATTGAGGATTCGTATGAGTAGAGAGTATAGAGTGTATGGATCAGAGCTGGATCTTATCAGATCCAGCCTGTCGTAACCCGAGAACATGTGCGTTTTAACGTAAGAGTCTAACGAATACGGTAAAACACACATGTTTAAAGATAAGAGTACTCGACGAAGGAGTCTCGACAATACAGTGTGTCTCTATCTCCTCACGTAGATTTTTGCTAGAATACCCTCATCTCTTAGAACCTTTTGATTTTATCCTTCCCCCTCTTCTCCTCCCCTATGGCAAAACGACGTCGCAAACGCAGGGCTCAATCACGCGGAGGCTTTATGAGCCAGCTCTCACAGGGCACGAAGCGTGGTCTTCTTTTTATTTTGCTTTTAGCGACTGGCGTTCTTATGATTCTTTCCGCCTTTCAATTGGCAGGAATCGCCGGTGGTTACATTGATCAGACAATGGCTCTCTTATTTGGATGGACTCGTCTTGTAGCCGCCTTAGCGCTTATGTTGTTTGCCTTTGGAATCATTATGCCCAACAGCGAGCGCGTTACCCCTTGGACATACGTTGGCGGCATTGTCTTCTTTCTAGGGCTTACCGGGATGATTGATCTTTTTACCCTCAAAAATATTGAGATGAGCGACAAGATCCTTGCAGCAAGCGGTGGATATCTTGGACTTGTTGTACAGCAGCTCGGAACGATGACTGTTGGTTTCTGGGGAACATTTGTTGTTGCCTGCACCTTTTTAGCGGGAGGTCTCATACTTATGTTGCACGCATCTTGGGAGGATCTCTCACTCTTGCTTGGAAGTTTTAGACGAGAAAAAGAGGATGTAGATGAGGAGGAGCCTTTTGAAGAGTTTGAGGAGGAGGCAGACAGTGAGGAAGATGTTACGGATGAAGACACAGATCAAGACGCTATTGAGCCTATAAAAAAAGGAGGTCGATTAAAGGCGCTTGTTGCTCGCGCACAAAAGGGGCAAGAGGAAACCGTTTTAATGACCAAGCGTGTTCAACGTACCGAGCTTCCCCTGAGCCTTCTGGAGGACCGCGTAAAAAAACCGGATTCCGGGAACATCAAAAAGAACACAGAGATTATAGAAAAAACCTTCGCAGATTTTGGTATCGAAGTTGAGGTTTTAGACGTTGCTATTGGACCTACCATTACGCAATACGCCCTACGTCCGGCACATGGTATTAAAATCGCACGCATTGTTGCATTGCAAAATGATCTTGCCCTCGCGCTTGCGGCGCACCCAATCCGTATTGAGGCACCTATCCCCGGTCGCTCACTCGTGGGTATTGAGGTTCCAAACAAGTCCATCGCTCCTGTCTCTCTGCGAAGTCTTATTGAGTCGGAGGCCTTTAAAAAAGCCGACACCGATCTTACCTTTGCCCTCGGTATGGACGTGACCGGCAAGGCCTGGGTCGCCGGTTTGGAGAAGGCTCCTCATTTGCTCGTAGCCGGTGCAACAGGCTCCGGTAAATCTGTCTGTTTGAATAATATTATTGTGAGTCTTCTCTACCAACATGGGCCGGACAAGCTCAAGTTTATTATGGTGGATCCAAAGCGCGTGGAACTCCCTGCTTATACGGGTATTCCGCATTTACTCGTACCCCCAATTACAAAGTCAGATGATGCCATTAACGCCCTCAAATGGACCGTGCGTGAGATGGAGCGCAGATTAGACGTACTTTCCTTGGCGGGTATGCGTAACATCGCCGACTACAACAAAAAGCACAACGAACAGATGCCCTATATTGTCTTTGTGATTGATGAGTTGGCCGACCTTATGTCTCAAGCGTCCCGAGATGTGGAGGCGTTGATTGTTCGTATCGCTCAAATGGCACGCGCGGTTGGTATTCACCTTGTGCTTGCAACACAGCGACCATCGGTAGACGTTATCACGGGGACAATTAAAGCAAACATTCCAACGCGTATTGCCTTTGCCGTGGCCTCTCAAACCGACTCGCGTACCATTTTGGATTACGCGGGTGCGGAAAAATTGCTTGGCCGGGGAGATATGCTCTTTATGAGTCCAAGCTTGTCCAAAGCAAGACGCATGCAGGGAGCCTTTTTGTCCGACAAAGAAATTAAAGCGGTTGTAAAAGCCCTCAAAGATGAGACCGTGCCGGATTATAACTACGACATTACAGAGGGGCAGAAGAATAGTCAGACGGCCCTAGACGCAGAAAACAGTGATGCACTCCTTGAGGATGCACTAGAGGCCGTGCTTGCATCCGGAAAGGCTTCTACGTCCCTGTTACAGCGACGACTCAAAATTGGCTACTCTCGAGCAGCACGCATCATGGACATTTTAGAGGATCGTGGAGCGATTAGCGCACAAGAAGGATCAAAGCCGAGGGAAGTGCTCATCTCCTCTGTTGATGAGTTGTATGATAACGATATAGAAACCGAAGACGAACCTCACGGAGTATTTGGTGAAGAAGAAGAGATGATGAATGATGATGATACAGACACAGAGGAGGATGGCGATGATGAATACCTTGGTGGCAATGAACGCTTTGAAGATGAGGCATCTGATGAAGACGACGAATTGGATGAGGATGGTGATTTTGAAGAAGAAGGAACAAGGCGATAATGGCGTTTTTTATCAGACAACTTGATAACGCCTCCACCGGGGCAGCACTGAGATCCCTGCGGAAAAAGCAAGGAATCTCTTTGGACACCATTGCAAAACAAACGCAAATTCAACGGAAGTATCTTGAGGCTTTTGAAGAAAACGCCTATCACCTGCTGCCCGATCCACTCTACGCAAAACACTTTTTAAAGCTCTTTGTCCTTGCGATCAACGGAGACGTAGCCTACTTTACAGCAAGATACGGGGAAGAGTGTGGTAGTTGTTCTGCCGTTACAGATCAGCTCCGCATTCCACGACAGAGAACCGGAAAACGTCTCCTTATGCGTTGGCGCACATGGGCAAAGGCTGCAGGTTTTGCGTGTGTACTTGGACTGCTCTTTCTCTACATTGGATTCCAGCTACACAATCTCCTTGCCCCTCCAAATCTTCTCGTGGATTCACCAAGCGATAATGTACAAACAACTGTTGCAACACTAACTGTAGGTGGGCAGACGGATAAAGAGGTACAGATCACCGTCAATAATGATCCAATCCTGACAGATCCAACCGGACGCTTTGAGACAAGGCTCACACTTACTCGTGGACTGAATATTATAGAGGTGGTTGCTCGTAAAAAATACGGTCAGCCACAAGTTGTTCGCCGAAGCGTGTTTCTGGAAGAAATTGGTTCTGCAAGATCGCCACGATAGACGGTTATTCACACTCCATGGCTTGACACAAATGTTTATCCCCGTTCTCCGCTTGGGAGGTCGGGGATTTTGCTGTAAAGTACTGCCAAAGACCCTCCCCATTACACCTAACAAACATATGGCAACGGCACAAAAAGAAAAAAAGGAGGACCAAAAGGCTAAATTCAAAGCGGCGGAAGAGGCTCTCTCTCAAATTCGCGAACGGTTTGGCGATGGATCCATTATGCGCCTCGGCGAGGCAAAGATTTCTCAAGTAGACGCGATTTCTACGGGTTGTTTAAGTATAGATATGGCGCTTGGCGTGGGTGGAGTTCCACGAGGTCGCATTATAGAGATTTATGGGCCGGAATCTTCCGGAAAGACCACCCTGGCTCAACACATTGTGGCTGAGGTCCAAAAAGAAGGCGGAATTGCCGCCTTTGTGGATGCAGAACATGCGCTTGATCCGGATTACGCAGAAAAAATTGGCGTCAATATTAACGAAATGCTTATTTCTCAACCGGACACGGGTGAGCAGGCATTGGAGATTGTAGAGACGCTTGTGCGATCCAATGCGGTAGACGTGATTGTGATTGACTCGGTTGCGGCGCTTACGCCAAAGGCAGAAATAGAGGGAGACATGGGTCAAAATCATATGGGATTGCAGGCGCGGCTTATGAGTCAGGCACTTCGTAAACTTACAAGCATTGTCTCCAAGTCAAAAACGACCGTTATCTTTATAAACCAGATCCGCATGAAGATTGGCGTGATGTTTGGTAACCCGGAGACCACGACCGGCGGTAATGCACTTAAGTTCTACTCCTCTATCCGTATTGAAGTGCGTCGTGCAGCTCAAATTAAACAAGGAGAAAAAATTATTGGAAATCGTGTACGCTGCAAAATTGTTAAAAACAAGGTCGCCCCTCCATTTAGGGCCTGTGAGTTTGACATTATGTACAACGAAGGCATTTCTATTTCCGGAGACCTTATTACGCTTGGAGTCGAATATGGAACCATCAGCAAATCCGGGCATACGTACAAGTTTGGAGAGGAAAAATTAGGCACGGGCCGAGAAAACGCGCGTCATTATCTACGAGCAAACCCAAAGATCCTTAAGGAATTGCGTCTAGCAACAGAAAAAGCGATTAAGGAGCTTGTGGAGCCATTGGAACAGGAAGCGGGAGAAACCAGTAACGAGGACGCCTAGCATAAAACCCAGCCTTGTCGTGCACACCAACACGGGGAAACCCGTGTTTTGGTTTTCTTTGTTATTTTTCTTACTGTATTGACGCATACGACAAACGTTGATACGTTCGCGATGGAGGTACCGATGAACGTGCTGCTACAGCCAATACGGATCGTACGCACATGCGCCGGTCTCCTGGCCGGTGTTCTGATAACTATCCTCTGTGCTGGTATCATACTGATCGGCGTTCCGTGCTTCGAACGGATTCCCTTTGTGCGAAAGAGGAGTAACCCCTTTATCCGTGCTCCGCTTGTGTGGCTCAATATAGTCTACTGGGTAACTTACCGAGTCTGTATGAGTATTACGTCTCTTGTCCGCGACGACGCAGTCGCACTGGGAGAATTGGGCGTAAAAGTTGTAGAGATGAATCACGGATCCTTTATGGAGATGTTCCTGGGGTTCCGTGCAGCCCTCAAATACGTCTCCTACAACGTGGTCCTTGTAGGCAAGGTGGAGCTCAAGGAACACTGGTTAGCTAAATGGATCATTGTCCTGCCAATGCAACGGCTTGGTCGGTTGATCCTGATTGATCGGAACAATCGCGATCAGGCTCTACAGACCATTCGCGACTACATCACACGCCACGGCAAGCCTGCGGATAGTCTGGTTTACGTGATCCTGTGCGATCAGACCAGGCCCACGGACGCAAAGCGCAGGAGACAGAATAAGGATCAGGCCGCATGCTGGCAGCGCGTTCTGCGGCCAAGCCAAGGAGGCGCGTGGACGATTATATCGGCGCTCACCGAGGTGGTCGGCCACACGCCTATACGCATACAGGTTGCCCACGGTATAAGCCGTCCGCAGCGCACGGACATGGACGCCTGGCGCGTTGTTGATGGAACACATCACGTCTGCGTTACGCGCATCTGTGATCCTCTGCCAAGCACGCCCGAGGAATACGGGCCGCAGCTCACCGCACGCTGGCGAGCCATAGACGACTGGCTTGTTGGCATACAGGAAACGTAAAACCCCGACCTTCAAGAGGCCGGGGTCCATTTTTTTTACTTAACACGCTCAGAATATTCACACGTGTCTGTGTTGATGAGCAATTTGTCGCCCTCCTTAATAAAGATGGGAACTCGTACCAGTAAACCGTTTGTCATAACAGCATCTTTCTGCACGTTTCCGGATGCCGTGTCCCCCTTTACCGCCGGTTGTGTTTGTTCCACCACGTATTCCACCTTCTTTGGCAACGCGATGGCAATTGCCTGATCGTTATACATAGACACACTCACCTGTAATCCCTCCAATAAATATTTTCTTTCTTCGCCCAAAATATCATTGCCAATCACAACTTGTTCGTAGGACACCATATCCATAAAAGTCGCACCGTCCTTATCTCCGTACAAGTACTGCATTGTTTTTCGTTGCACGTCCGCAAACTCCAGTTGCTCGGTAGCCTTAAAGGTGTTCTCTACCGTCTTCCCCGTGGAAATATTTTTAAGCTTTATGCGCGTAAAGGCCGACCCCTTGCCTGGACTCACGTGTTGAAACTCATTAATCACCCACAGATCATCTTTCCACTTAATAACCGATCCTTTGCTCATTTCTGATACGTTTGCCATAGAAAATACTCTACTGATAAATTCACCGCTCGCCTCAAATAGCTTCCTTTGGAGGAAACAACTGCACACCGGGGAACAAGATAACGCTTTCAATACTGGAGAACCCGGCCAAAATCATAATAAGTCGATCGAGTCCAAGTCCGTTTCCAAAGAGCGGCTGATCTATTTGCTTCAAAGCTTCAATCAATGCCTCGTCTATGGGAAAGAGTGTCTTTCCCAGCCGTTGACGCTCACGTTGTTCTTCCACAAATCTTCGTCGCTGTTCCACGGGATCTGTGAGTTCTGCGTAACCGTTACACAATTCAATACCGGCAATATAGGCTTCAAACCGCTCTGCAAAGCCTTGTTCATTGATCCGTGCCAACGTGGCCTCATGCCGTGGATAGTGTTTTACAATCACGGGTGCTGGTGAATCTCGCAAAACAGGGTCTACGCAATTCAACATCAGACGCTGAAACAGATCCGATATCGTGTCGTCTTCTTGCCAGTCCATGTCGAGGCTCTTTAATGCCTTCTGGTAGTCCTCTTTTGTCACGTGAGACAACTGATCCATACCACAGTGGCGTCTAAAGAGTTCCTCCACACTCACGACTGTCCAGTCTTCCGGCTTGAGAGAAATGATTTTTCCATTCCGCTCAATGGTTTGCCCGCCATTGATTGCCTCTGCGACGGCTCCAACCAAGCGAATCGTTTCCTGAATACCTTCATCCAAGGAAGACCCGATCCGGTACCACTCAAGCATAGTAAATTCCGGATTGTGCATTTTGTCTAACGGCTCGTTATTACGAAAGACGCGCGCCAACTCATAAATCCGAGGGATTTCTGCCGAGACTATCTTCTTAAGAGCGTACTCCGGGCTCGTAATCATTGCTCCTTTATAGGATTCGCCCGTAGCTGTTACAAGGGTTGACTCAAAATGGGAAAGTGTTGGCTGTATGTCCGGCGACGGAACAAAACGAGGTGTTTGCGCTTCCAAGTAGCAATGTGCTTCAAAGAATGATCGAACCGCTTTGTCCACCTTGTCCCGTAAAATGATTTTGTCTTTGGTATTCATGAAAAACAAACGGCCCATAGAGGGCCGTCCTGTTATTTGTTCTCGAATGGAACGAGCGCCATGATACGAGCTCGCTTAATGGCACGGGCCATTGCACGCTGTTGCTTTGCCGAGATACCGGAACGACGGCGGGGAACGATCTTTCCATAGCTTGAAAGAAAGCGTCGGAGAAGACCAATATCCTTGTAATCAATTTCGTCCGCTTTAGGACAGGTGAATGGCTTTCGCACACTCTTTCCAGGAATTTTGTTCATATCTAGAATGGAATATCTTCAACTTGAATCTCCTCAATGTGTTCGGACACAGGTGCTGCGCCTGTAGGCTCGGTAGGCGAACTGCTAAAAGGCGTAGAGCCGGCTGCGGCTGCGGAAAGATTCGTAGAACCTCCGCCTGCACCGCCAAGCATAATCATACTTTCTGCCACAATTTCCGTGGTTCGGCGCTTGCTACCGTCTTGTCCTTCCCACTCGCGCGTTTGCAAACGTCCTTCCACAAACACTTTGCGTCCCTTTGTTAAATATTGCGAAATAATATCCGCAAGCTTTCCCCAGGCGACCACGTTATGGAATTCTGTTTGCTCCTGCTTCTTTCCCTCTCGGTCTGTAAAAGCACGATTGGTTGCAACACCAAAGTTAACGACGGACTGTCCGGAGGGCGTTGTACGCAATTCCGGATCGCGTGTCAGGTTTCCAATGAGTTGCGCGCGATTAAGGCTCATCATAGTTGTAGGAATTAGGGTTAAGGAATGAAACGGATGCTTATAGCTTCTCGGTATCGGACTCGAGAATCTCGTCAATCTTCTTGGCAAGTGCCTCTTCCGTAACAATCTTTGTATCCTCAACGGCCTTTTCTACCTCTGCTTCTGTTTTCTTTGTTCGTGCCGGAACATCACTGTTGGTTCCCGGCTTCTTGCGTCGTCCCATCTCTGGAATCTCGTACTCAGGCAAAGTTACAGTGGCCTTTTCTGCACCTGGCAGCGCCTTGACAATCATGTGCCGCAGCACGCGCGCATCGTGACGCAACTCTTCATCCAATGCAGCAACGTTACTTGTTTCTGCCGTAAAACAGACAAGTACATAGTATCCGTATCGGATACCTCGAATCGGATAGGCAAGCTTACGCTTACCAAAGGACTCATCTCGCAAAGACTCCGTACCGTGCTTTACGATGAGTGCCGACACCTCATCCTTGAGCTTACCAACCTCCTCCTCTGTGCTGGTAGCCGGGATGATGTACATAAGTTCGTACGTCATCATAGAAAATATTCGTCCTACGTGTTTAAGGGTCGTAGGAAACCTCTATGAAAGAGGCCATGGACTAGTGATAGTCGGTGGGAGAATACGTTTTACAGCCGTTTTTGTCAAGTCGGAGGGGCCTAGCATAAAAAACGCCACAAGGGCGTTTTATTTCTTATAAACAAATCTGTAGATATCCCGTAAAACCAGTTGATCTTCTCTTCCATAACGCAGGGCACCAAACCTAGTCGTTTCCACTCCTTTAAATACATCCTGTTCAAATCCAAAAAGTTGCGCACGTTCCACAAATCGTGGCTCAACCACTGATCCATCCACAACATAGGCCGGTAAAGCAATCACAACTCTGGCGCCGTCCGTTAAAATGGATGTAAACGCTCTAAAACTCTCCGTATACATCTCAACAAGCTGGTCAAGCTGTTTTTCTAGAGCTACTCGGTCTTCGTTGCCGGTGCGTGGTTTTCCAAGAAAGACCTCTGTCACAATCAAATCAACGGATCCCGGGGCCAAAAACGTTCCAAGCGCCTCGGCTTTTGTTTGCAAAACGCGCGGCTCTACCAAAACACCTGTGCGCTCCGCTTCCCAGGCCACATTCACACGTGTTGCCTCCGACGCAATAGGATCAATGTCACTCCCAATCAATTTTTTAAATCCAAGAGCCATAGCCTCTGTTAAAACGGTTCCCACACCGCAAAATGGATCCAATAGCGTGTCTTTGTCCGGGTTCCCTCCCGCCAGGTTGATCATGGTTCGAGCCAGCTTTGGCGGTAACATTCCGCGCTTTGTATGACGCTCCGGTCGGCCATAATCTCGTGCTCCCCATTCTTCAAAATCCTGCACAGACTCCGTAATACCAATTAAAATCCCTTCGGCTTGTGGAAAAAGACAAAATTCAATCCCACCGGATAGGAGCTTTTGCTTTGTTACAATCACAGAAGATAAAACGGGAATCTTAGAAGTAACGAGGCGAGAAGATCTCCCTTGTTGCTTTAAATTGTTTTTCACGCGCAAACCAATACGCTCCGCCTGCATCCGCAATGCCGTCAGTTTTCCTCGATGGCCACCACTATAAACACTGATACCAAACTTCATTTTTGCGTCGTCTGTTGGCCGTACGGTCGTTATGAGGCTTGAGAGAACAAGGACGAGCTCATCTTGATCTGCGACGGATGCATGTATAACACCCGTCTTAATCACCCCACCCAATCGACTCTGCTGTGCGCTAAGATTACCGCTAAATCCTCCAACAATAAGCACGTCGTCTGCATCTACAACAGTTGTTACGTCTCCAACGACCGCCTGGATTTCGGCGCGTGCAATGTCTCGCTGTGTTCCCAAAATAAAGAAAGCGTCCATACTAGCTGCTCAGTCGGAAATAACAAACGTCCCCATCACGAACCACGTACTCCTTTCCCTCTATTCTCTCTCGTCCCGCCTCCCGCGCACCAACACGGCCCAATGTTACATAGTCCTCATAAGAGATCACCTCTGCCCGAATAAAGGCCTTTTCAAAGTCCGTATGAATAACCGCAGCTGCCTGTGGCGCCTTAAACCCACGAGAAATTTGCCATGCGCGCGTCTCTTTTTCTCCGGACGTAAAGTACGTAATTAAATCCAGTGTTTCAAAAGCGGTGCGAATCAATCGATCCAACGCCGTTTGTTTGAGTCCGACCGCCTCCAGGTATTCTGTGCGCTCCTCCTCGGATAGCTCTACAAGATCTGACTCGAGTTGGATACAAATGGGCAATGAAATGCGACCTTCTCCAAGCGGCGACACCCAGTTTGGATCCGCAGCATCCTTTTCACTCACATTGATGATATAAATCACCGGCTTACCCGTAAGCAAAAATAGCGGCTTTGCCATGGCACGTTCTTCGTCTGTCATCTCCACCGATGTTGCCAACTTCCCCTGAGCTAACGCGGCATAAATGCGCTCCATTAAATCCAAACGCTTCTTTTCTTCCTTATCTGCCCCGCTCTTCATTTTTGTTTTTTGCCGATCAATCTGGCGCTCCATAGACTCCAAATCGGCCAGGGCAAGCTCCAACTCAATGGTTTCCACGTCGCGAACCGGGTCAACGCCACCCTCAACATGCACAACGTTCTCGTTCACAAATGAGCGTACAACATGGCAAATCGCATCAACTTCGCGAATATTCCCCAAAAATTTGTTTCCCAACCCTTCTCCTTTTGATGCGCCTCGTACTAAACCGGCAATATCCACAAACTCGATAGCCGCCGAAATAATTTTTTCCGATTTTGTCTTCTCGGACAAGGGTTTGAGCCTGTAATCCGGCACTTCTACGACTCCTACGTTTGGCTCAATGGTACAAAACGGAAAATTTGCACAGTCTACCTGCTTCTTTGTAAGCGTCCGAAAGAGTGTTGACTTCCCAACGTTTGGGAGCCCGACGATTCCAACTGATAACATACCGCAGGAGTATAGCAGCTTAAAAGTAAAAATCAAGGGTCCATGCGTACATTGGAGCAAAATACAAGCACCGCAAACCATCTGGTGTATGGCGTCTTCTTATTCCACGATCAACGGCTCCAACTGCTGTACGGAGGGCACCTCACTGACTCCATTTTCCAAAAGCCTCAATTTATCTTTTACTGTCTGATCATCCGGATTCAAGATTAACAAATCTTGTAACTGCGTTATTGCATCCGATATTCTCCCTTCTTGCTCATACAGACCCGCAAGATACCACTTGGCGTTTGCATAGGCGGGCGCGTAGAGAAGAGCACCCTCAAACGCCTGAATTGCCTTGGTGGTACTGCCAGCTCGTAATTGAACAACGCCTAATTCAAATCGCAGAACGGCATCTTTTGGCGACTGTAAAATAAGAGCTTCTATTTGTTGAATCGCCTCCGGAAGTCTGCTCTGACGGTCATACACGAGTGCACGCGTATAGAGCCCAATAGAGGTTGGTCGCAAAGCAAGTGATTCACTCACTGCCTGTTCCGCCTCCACAAGCAGGTCAAAAATAAACTTGTCCGACTCCTCCCCAACGGGAAGTGATTCCGTAGAGTCATCAACCAGAGTCAAAATGGCTCGAGCGAATGCAAGATGTTGGAGTGGATTTGCCGGATCCAGATTTCGCGCATAGCGATGCGCATTCACCGCCTCCCGATCCGAACCGGCAATAACCGGAGTAAGGACTGTGTAAATATCAGCCGCCACGCGAACATTTCTCACATCTGCTGAGTCCAATGCAATCGCGTGTTGCGCCATGGTAACCGCAGACTGGGCGGCGTGTGAAATGGCCTCGGCATTTTCTACAACATCTCCACCGGCAAGGGCGTTCAGATTTCGTACGTGGGCGATGGCTAACGCTCTTGCGTAACCTGCGTTCCACCTATTTGTACGTGCAGCCATACCTATAAGTTGTACCAGTTCCTCGCTCGTGCCACCTGCTCGCTGTAGAGATACCGCTCGAGCAATAAGCACCTCACTCGTCATCCATCTGAGGGAGAAGAACACAGCAAAAACAAACAGGACGCCAAGGGTAACAAAACTAAACGCCACCAAAAGAGCATTCCGACTCTGTGGCTGTACCTGCACGACGATCGTTTTTCGCATAAGATGTGCAAGCAAAAGTCCCGTAATAAGCCAGAAAACCAACTGTATTGGGAGGTCGGATGCATACAGGATTTGACTTGCAAGAAGGGCCGTCCACACGCTAGCGAGCACGGCGATTGTCTGCCAATCTTCTCGATTTTTCTTCCAAATGAGTGCCACGAGCGATTTGGAAAGTACCCAGCCAAAAAAGAGAACAAGGAGGCCAAACGGAATCAGGCCCCACGTTGCAAGGAGCGTAAGCAGATGCGATGCCCCATGATCAAACGCGATGTTCCAAAACGGAGATTGATTAATCAGCCCCGGCTTAAAGCGCGAAAAGTCATTGGCAAAGGTCCCGGGTCCAGATCCAAACGGTCCGTCTACCGTAAGTGTTTCAATCGCAATGGCAGCCGTTGTTGTATAGCTTGGGCTTGCCTCGACAGGAATACGGCTGGTCCAAGGGACCTGAACAATAAGGAGAATCAAAGAAAAAGCGAACAAAAGCATTGGGGCCAAAACGCGAGAGGGCTTAGAAAATGCCTTTGGATCAAACAATCCAAGCGATACAAACAAACCACTTCCAACAAGCAAGATAATCTGCGTTGGAAAGGTGTCTATTAAGGCCATGGAAAGGACGGTAAAAAACAAAACAGCAGCCCCTACAAACCCAAAAGCCTGTCGCCATGCGCGTGTTGGTAACCAGGTATCTTTTTGAGACGTATCCTGCACGACCCAGAGACCTACCACAAGCAGAGACATACTCGCACCAAGAATAGAGAGGGATTCAAACGTCCCCGTTGTACTCAGTCCGGCAAAGCTCTGTTCACCCAGCACCGGGACTCCAAGAAAAGACAGAAGCGCCACAATCCAGGCAAGTAATACACCCAAAAGAGCCGCAAAAGAATATCGACGAACAAAGGACGCACCTTCTCCCTCTCGTAGAGCCAGCATGTAAACAAAGAGCAGACAGAGAACGGGCACAACCGCTGTATACCCTTGACCCGTTGAGCCGATCCAGCTTGCAAACCCCGCGGAAGAGGCAACGGCAGAGAGAACGACTCCAAAAAAAACAAGACCCGGGAGCCAGAGCATCCATCCGGCACGATGGAACCATGCGCGCGTTCTATAGATGCTTGCCATCCACGAAAACGCCGCAAAAGATGTCAGTACATAAAGTAAAACAAGCTTGACCGGACCAAACATATCCGCAAAAACAGGAACAACAGCAAGCGGCATGGAAACGAGAAGAACAACGAGCGTCCAAGAACTTGCTCGCGCACCCTCCCACGAGAGAAGACGGTTTTGTAGAGCTCGTATTTTTTTATTTGTGGTAGGCATAGATGTGCAAAGTATAACATGAACAAAACACACCCGTTTGGGTGCGTTTCTTTTTATGCGTTTCTTAGAGTACCTCTTCAACAATCAGAATCGGCGCATCCGACTCTACAACCGGCACATCCGCAACATCCGATGTCTGATTGTCTGTCTGAATTACAGGATCCACAACGGGTTCTTCTTGGGTGGAAACATCTTGCTCCGACTCAATGGGAGCAGGAATAATCGGCTCCGGATCCGGTTCAATGATTTCTTCCGTCTTCGGAATATCGGCTTCAACCTGTTGAACCGTCTCGTCCACCGTTTCCCCCATTGGTTCAACAGTGGTTTCCTCGTCTACCATCGGCTCCTCTAAAAGAGGTGCGGGTTCCTCTTCAACAACTGGTTCTTCCACGTCCTCTACCATTGCCTCGGGTACAACCCCATGTCTGTAGGCCATTACAATCCAATCCACCTCATCCCCCGTGCCACCATCACGCCAGATCTGAAAGCCGTTGGTGGTCTTCTCACGAATTGAGACATTTCCCGTGCCATTAGACATGGTCGCCGTCACAATAATAGGTGCGTCTGCCTGGACCACATTTGCAAACGCCGGGTCAATCTTAGCAAAGACAATCTCGGCCATCTTGCCGGAAATTTTTGTGGTCCCCGCAAGCGTCACAAATTGCTGTGAGCTGATTGTTGAGTATGTGGTTGTGGCATGCGCATCATTTCCACGAATAACGACCTGATAGGCACCCTCGGTGACAAATTCACCATCAATGTTTACGGACCAATTGTAGCCCTCCAATGAGGCAATGTTACGCAATACATTTCCCTCAATCACCAGCGTTGCCGATGTCTGAATAACGGGCTCCGGTGTCTTGGCAGACACACTTGTATGATCCGTTCCATCCCAGAAATGCGGCTGAATAAACATGACAATTGCTCCCTGACCTGTTCCGGTAAAAGCCTGCATGGCAATACCGACAACTTCCGACGCCTCTGTTGCCTTCCTTCCAACTCCGGCAACGGAGCTTACAGCAATACGATCTCCGATGGCGATTGCTCCCCCTTCGTCATTTACCTTTACAGGCGTACGTCCGGTAAGGGCCACGGGGTAAAAACTGTCCGCCGCCGTTTCCCAACCAAGAGTAAGACCAGGAGATGTGGAAATAGCTCCAATGATAATTTCTGATCCAACTGTTCGCTCCACAAATTCCACATTCGTTGGTGACACAGACACAATCTCTCCCGCAGTCAAAAATTGAGCGGATGGGAACATTTCGGCGACGTCGTGTTGTGTAACACTTGTATTGACGGAGTAAATCACACCATCCGTACCGGCCGCGTTTGCGCAGTTTCCACCTGGACTCGCGGCACCCGTGCCTCCATCTCCCACACACAGGGATCCGTCAAAAATTTCTGTGTCACCCTGGACAAAGAGCGTACCGTCGGTGTTTGTTGCAACATCGTTGAACGTTGCGGTCGTGGGAGTATCGTCTCCCTCAATCCATACCTGACCATTAGACGTGTAGGCAGCGAAGTTTGTTGTTGCACCGGACGCTTTTGCGTAGAGGGAAAATGATTTCCCAATGGATCCCGTACCTGCGTCAAGATTAAAGTACCCGCCATAGGCGCTCGTAATGGCAGCGCCCGCATCGGTCGTTGTCACGGACGCATTCACGCCGTAAACAGCTGTTGCATCTCCTGTTGAATCAAGTGAAACAGTAGACTTTAAGCCACTTATGGCATCTGTGAGCCCCGTTCCAACGTAGCTGGTTGATCCGATAAACTGATTTATTTCTTGTGCATCATTTGCAACACCCGTATCTGCATCAACA
>DOMJ01000046.1:15146-19867 GCA_003509895.1 Candidatus Uhrbacteria bacterium
CCGTATCTGCATCAACATTGACGACCGATACAACGCCATTAATGCGCCCACCGCTATTGAGAGCACCGTTAATACCTATGTCAACGCGCACGCCGGAATGTGCCTGCGCGCTCTCAACTGTAAGATCAAGATCAAGACCACGATGTTCGGATGCCCCGGTAAATGTTTCCAGTGCAGAAATAATACTGGTGGTACTTGGAGTGCTTCCCACAAGAGCCAAGTGCCCATTAGAATCTATGTTGCCGTCGTTTTCAATATCCCCGTTTACAAATAACTCGCCATCTGTCGTCGCGGTGTTTGGTGAAGTCGCAACTGCATCTCCTTCAATTTGAACCAGCCCCTCCGCTGTGTAAATGGCGTAATCCTTAGATCCGCCGGTTGCCTTAAAGTAACCACCAAAGTTAGAGGTGGCAGTCGCACTTGCATCGCCATACACACCGTAGCTTGTGGTTATGGTACCACTGGTTGCAAACGCTCCTCCGTAGCCGGTTGTAAGCGTACCGGAAGTTTGCGCCACGGTTCCCCGAACCGCACGGCCCGTGGTAATGACTCCTCCATTTGCTGTTATGGTTGTATTCACGCCAGATGCGTCCGTAACGGTTCCATTGGAGACGTTAAGCGTTCCATAAAAAGAATCCCAAGCGCTGGTTGTGCCATCGCCCGAGTATTGATCATTTGCATAAAAGCTTTTTACGGCACTTAATCGGTCTGTTGCAACAGAATCACTTAATGTTAATGAGCTTTCGACACCAATAATCGTATCCGTACTCAAGTCACCCTCCAAAGCAAGGGCTGATTTAATACCCGCCTGAATCCCTGCGACAGCCGTAGAGTATGTTTCAGAAATTTTTATAACAGCTGTATCAGAAGGTGCGGATCCTCCAAGGCCAATATGACCGTTGATTGTTACATCTCCCTCTGTATCTACAATAAATCTTGCGGTCCCATTATCGGCAATACCAAACAATGCTTCCCCCGCCCCAGCTGCTGCGGGATTAAGATAGAGCGTTCCACCATCTACCGTTGTGGCCTGTGGGTCTCCCGTGAGTACAAGATTCCCGGCAGATGTTGTTACAGGTACGCAGGCGCTTGTGCACCCGTTGTTATCCGAGTTCAGACTATCGAGCAGATCGGCATTTCCAGCTTGGATGGCAAACGCGGCAGATCCAATACGGCGACGAGGCGTCATTTCTGCGTCTGCAGCAATTGTCACTCCAAGGTAGAGTGTTGAGTTGTCATCAAATAAGGTGTCCGGTAACACGTTCATGCTCGCCGTTGAGTCGCCGAGTAACACCGTAAACAGACCGTCAACAACGGACACGTCTACACCTAAGTCTGGTGTATCACCCACACAATCAATTGTTGCCGAGTTTGCGTCATTGTCTCCCGCGCTCCACAGACAGTTGCCACCGGCAGAGGCATCGTAGATGGCAAACTTCATGCTGATTGTTGCGTCATCGACGGTAATACGATCATCGTCCGTGAGACGACCCTGGTAGGTAAGAATCTGTGGGACGTCCAACGCCGCTTGTGTTGTATACACAAGGAGCGACAAACACAGCAACACAAAGGCTCCAAACAAGGCCGCGAGAGCCGTGCGCCAGAAGGCCTTTTGGATTGTATGCTGTGTATTCATATGAACATTATTTATTTTTGTTGAGCCCCACGTCTATAGAGACGTAGGAAGCTTCTTTTGTATCTGTGCGATCTATTGGTCTTACCTCCAGTTTTATGTAACCGTCCTTCTCGTATGTTGTGTAATAGTCACTTGGCCCTACCAGGAACGCATAGCGCCCACGACTATCCGTAAGCTGCGTTTCTAACAGTTTATTGTAGGTTGGATCAAAGATACGAACGATCGCATTCAGAAGCGGTCTGTGTGTTTTTTGATCGTAGACGATTCCCCAGCTTGTAGGTCGTGCGGGAATTGCCATACGCACAAAGAAGATAAAGGAAAGGGTTTGAATCACCGCTACCACTACGGTCCAAATGGTTGGATGTAGAAGCGCCACCATGAACGCAACAATGAGCCCCGTAAGCGAAAGAACGTACATAAAGCGACGTACCAAACGCTCAAGTCTGATTTTTGCTGGTGTTTTTACCCCCTCATCGGCAGGATCCAAAGGAATATTTGCCGCAATCACCGCATCCGCTTCCACAACGGAAATCGGTTCTCCGTGATATAGGTCCAAGTAATCTCCATCTCTTTTGAGACCTGCGAGAATACTTGTTGGGTAGGTAAACCCGTCCTTGCTTACCTGCAGACGATAATTGCCGGGCTTTACGATAAAGAGGTAGCGTCCTTGATTATCGGTCACCTGACTTTTCAACACCCGCATTGATTGTCCATCCAGAAGACGAACAATAGCCAAATCAACCGGAATTTTGCGAAGACTGTCGTACACTACGCCCCACTGTTTTCTCCGTCGTCGTTTGTACAAGAGCAAGGGAGCGGTAAAGAGGTATTGTAGGAATGGCAATCCATTGAGCGATGCAAGTACAATCCCTACGGTTGCAGCAGCTGCTACGGCAACCACGGGCGTCGCATAACGCGAGACCGAGATCACGCCGGGGTTTTGCTGCAAAATGGTCATAGCCTGTACCGCCTGCTGTGTGACAGCAGAGAGTGGAGGCACACCATCCTGTATCATTTCGCCCATCGGTGGAAGGAGTGTAATGAGCTCTAGAGGAATGTTAACAATGTTGTCCTCTATCCTCAGAGCAACCGTGTCTACCGTGCTGTACCCTTCTTTGAGTACGTGTACGCGATACGTACCATTTGGCACATACCAGGCGTACGATCCGGACACTTCTACCGGATTGGCTTGCGCAAACGGCGCCGCATTCCAAAGTTGCCAATCAGAAAGCCGTTCATAGAGCGAGACGTTAGCACCTGCAAGATAAGCACCGGTCGCACGATCTACCACACTACCATCTCCACGAACAATTAGCTGATACGTGATCGTTTGTGTTGCACCCGCAACGTCGTTTATGCGAATAACAAGGTTCCCGGACTCGGTAGGAGTCATCACGCGCGCAACGTACAACGACTCATTTTCAATAGCTACAAGAGATGTATCCATTCCACTCACAAGCACCGCCTCCGGGTTCATAAGAAACGACCCGTTGGAAAGCTCAAGCTGAACGGAAGCAATCTCTGCCGGCACATTTGTGAGATTAAGGGAGACGGCCAATGGTCGTCCACCCAACACATCTACTGCTCCGCTATCTGCCTGCAATACAATCGCATCGCGAGCTACAGAGAAGCGCACCTCACTCGTTGGAATAAGAACTGTCGGCACAAGCGGCGGAACAGTATCTTCTATTGGCAAGGTTGGTACAACAACCGGTGGAACAGTCGGTACTGTGTCTGGCGGAAGTACTGTTGTATCGCCGGGTGGTACAACAATTGGTGGAGCGATGGGTGTTGTATCTATAGGTAGCACTGTTGTATCCTCTGCACCCACTGGAGTTGCAGAAGCCGTTGCACCGGAAGAAATCTGTCTTGATGCATCCGTTGCAAAGAGCGTGTAGTAATACACCTGCCCATTTGTGAGTCCCGTGTGTACATAAGAGGTATCCATTCCCGTATAGATGAGCGTTCCATCTGCAGCATCCTCCGGAAATCGATCCGTGCGTACCACGAGCATCACACCGGAGAAATCCGTCTCTGTTGGATTCACCCAGTTCAACGTTACAAGAGCGTCTCCGGGTGTTGCCGTAAAGCTCATTGGGTTTGACGGAGAAAGGTCTGCAAGCGTTGTAAACGTTGTATTTGCCGTTGCCGTGTTTGCCGAAGTATCCTGAGCCGCAACAGTGACCGTGTAGGTTGTTGCAGGTGCAAGATCTTCAAGCGATTGTGCGTGCGCCGTTGATAGCGTTGCATCCGGAAAGGATCCGACGCTTGTAACAGTTACGGTTCCTGTTGTTGATTCATCAGACGTCCAAATCACATCTGCCGTTGTTTCTGTGACATTGATCACGGAAACCGCTAAAACCGGGGACGTAACATCGAGAGTAGAGAAGGTAAAGTCTCCGCTTGTTGTTGCATTTCCGGAGTTATCTGTTGCCAGAATTTGGAAATGATAGTCCGTGTCTTCCAACAAACCTGTTACGTTCTGCGAGTGGCTCGTTCTATAAGCGTTGTCCGTAAAATCTCCGGATGCATACGCAGTTGTCGTACCATGCGAGAGCGTTCTGGACGCAGGTTCATCGGTTGACCAGGTAATGGTCGCTGTTGTGGCCGTGATATTGGAAACGAGCACGTTAGAGATAACCGGCCCAACCGTATCACCCACTGGCGATGGAAAAATGGGACCACCACCGGAGCTCACAACGGCCGTTATAGGAATACCGGAAGTCCCGGTTATTCCTACGGCGTAAAGTGCGTGATCACCAAACGTTCCATATACATCAACCTCATAAGAAGTTGTTGTTCCTGGATTCGTTATTTGATTTACTCCACTGGACGCATTCGTCCCAATTTGAATTTGCATGCAGCGTCCGGCGGGTATCTCTCCCACGGCCGCGTTTGTTGGTGCTGTTAACGTAACCAATTGACCCGCAACAAATGCCCCCCAGGTACCGGCAGCCGCTGAGGCTGCTAGCGTTTTGTCTCCCCAGGGACCGTCACAGGCATTATCGTCATCTACAGCAAGGTCCACATCACCAAAGGCAACGGAACCAAGAGCAAACCCACTTGCATACTCAACAATCACTGC
>DOMJ01000046.1:19928-22469 GCA_003509895.1 Candidatus Uhrbacteria bacterium
GTAGGCGTAACAAAGGTAAATGTCTGATTTACCGCCGTACTCGTAGCATGTGATGAAAGTTGTAGTGTTGCACTCGTAAGAATACTTGCACGTGCAGGCACAATAGGAAGCAGTGCCTGTGATGCAAGAAGAACAAGCGCGACAAGAAAGAATCGGAGGGATCGCCTGCTCATACGCGACGCAGACGTCGACGAACGCCGACGATCCCTATCAAGAGCACTCCCGCAAGTAATGCAAGTCGCCAGGGGAAGAACCAGAGTGTTATTTGAGCTGAGTCGGAAACTGATTCATCGTAGGACACCGTTGCCGTTACCGTAAACGGCCCTACGAGGGGCAATGCGAGTTCGCGGCCGATACCTGAGATACGCTCCTCTGATAACTTCGTATCCCAGCTTTGTGTGATGTTGCGACTCGTATGTGGAAGTACAATGTACTGATCCTCATTCAAATCAATACGTTCGGTTAGGCGACCGAACATGTCGCGTACTTCGATCGTTACTACGGGTTGCAAAATGACGTTTCCTTTATTGGCAAATGAAACCTCAAAGGAAACAGGGAGATGTGAGAACCACGTGGACCCACCACGCGTTGCTAATTCTGTAAGAGATCCATCTCGCACGGCATCTTGTGTATTTACCGTAGCAAATATAAGTGGTCCCGTGACGCTCACGAGAGAGACGCCACCCAATTCGTCGCTGCGCACAGGACGAAACGTGGTCGCAATACCAGCGTACAAGCTCCCCGTAGATGTAACGGGTGCAGAAAGCGTAACGTCGACACTTCGTGATTCCCCCGGCCCTAGCACAAACTGATCCGGAGACACAGAAATCCACGACGGCGCCAAAGAACCTGCCGTATTGAGAAGGAAAGTAGCTCTGCCCTCAGCTGCCATACTCGTGTCAAGATCGACCGGTTCGAGTACAACGGAAACAAATTCGCCTGTCTCGTTAAGAAGTGTGAGTTCCTCTGTTTGAGGAACACCCGGAGACACCTCTGTTACAAATCGTTCCGGAGTGAATGTTAACGCAAACACCCCAGTTGGAAACGCAACGGATCCAAGAAGGACAACACCTGCAAGGTGCAGAAAGATTGTAAATCGTGTGGTCATATTGGATTCCTCTAACGAGCGTACAGCGTGTGAATGATCGGAACGTGTTTCTTTTTGTTTTCTTTTAAGACGTGCTCCACCGACAACGAATTTTGTTTTGATTTCTTTTCGTTTTTATGTGGAGTCTGTCTTTTCAGCGGACAAATCTCTGTTCTTCGCACATGCAAAGAACAAGGATTTTCCTGTTGAGCATCGTTGCCTTGCTCGATCCCCTTTTACACGCGTAAAGGCGGGCGAATGGGCAACAATGGAAAGATTGTAGAAAGAGCGCATCTTCTACGCTTTTACGTAGGCGACATCCTGTCAGACCTTTGGACGGGCTGATACGGTGTCTCGGCAAACCACGTTTTTGTGGGCTCCCGAGACCTCGTATCAAAAGTTTCCAATGCTCATATAGGTAACCGTGTGGGAGTAGGTTCCGGAAATGGTGGATGGACCCATAGCAGCTCTGTGGGTAATGGTTGTCGCGGCACCGTTAATCCACTTTGTATGACTTGCAACCGCGAGTGAGGATGACGTTATGGCCGTGTCGGCACCAATTTGGGCGTAGGTCCCACTTGTAACGATGCCATACTCTTCCGACCCGGCTGTTACAGAGCCATCTGCAACATCGTCTATCGTTATTGCCCCTGATCGCAAATCTCCATCTTCATAAATGTAGGTGGTAAATCCGTAGGCTGCATTTGTAGAAGTTGTGGCCGTATAGGAAACGGTGCTGACCGACCCAATGTTTAAGGTTCCCAGGTTCAGAGAGCTCTCAGAGAGTGAGAACGAAAACGTTGGATGTTCTGCAAGAGACTGAAATCCAGCTAGTAATTTGTAGTTTGTGCTCGAACCCTCACCGGGAGTTGTTTCCTCACCTCCGGTGCCGTCGAGTAAATAGTTTGTGCTGGTCCCCCTCCCTCCAACAGATCCTATTGAGTCTCCAAGAAGACGGTAGTTTGTGGATGTCATGAGCGCTCCTGCATCTGGAGTGAACACAACCACGAGGATCAGCGCAATGAAAGCTGTTTTTAACAAATTCATACGCATTTCTACACACATTCTAGCAGAAAAATAGCTTTAAGTCAACCGTATATACTGCTAATATTAGCTAAATTGCCTATGGTTGACGACAATTTGGCGTCAACATTTCTTTGCTAACCTTAGTTATCTACAGCTTATCCACCTATTATTCTGTTTGGTGTGTGTACTGCCCCTTTTGTCTAGACAATCCTTGCCAAACGTAAATTTTTACGTATAATTTTGTTTCACGTGAAACATTTGGTTTGGCATTAGTATTGGGGATCAGATCAGAATTTGTATAAGTATATCGTGTGTGGTCTGTGGATAGGATCCGCCTCCAGCCTTCGCCCCCGAGAACATATCTGTTTGAAGATAAGTGACCTCGACGAAGTACTTCAGGCAATATAGGGAGCGAAGGGTTGTGTTTA
>DOMJ01000003.1:0-209 GCA_003509895.1 Candidatus Uhrbacteria bacterium
ACATGTTTGAATATTTGGACACGCTGGTAATCCTTAGAATCATCTGTCCCCTCGGAGACGAAGACTAAAGGACTAGATTGCTTCGACGAGTACTCTTATCTTCAAACACATGTGTTTTACCGTATTCGTCAGACTCCTACGTTAAAACGCACATGTTCTCGGGGACGAAGGCTAAAGAGCTAGATCGCTTCGTCGAATACACTCATCTT
>DOMJ01000003.1:350-43961 GCA_003509895.1 Candidatus Uhrbacteria bacterium
TTCAAACACAGTCGTTTTGAGAAGACTCGCGCTGTGGCTCCATCTTTCAAAACACCAATGTTCACATGCCAAGCCAAGGCGTATGATGAAGGCAAACGAGAGATGAAATCACATAACCCTTGATCTATGAAAGGCTTTGTTACAAACATTAAGATTGCAACACGCACGAACGTTGATTATCGTCGTGTTTTGTATACAGGAGAGCATTGCCAGCTCGTGCTCATGTGTTTGCGGCCGGGAGAAGAGATTGGAATGGAGGTGCACACGCTTGATCAATTTATTCGTATTGAGCAGGGGAGTGCCACAGCCATTTTAGACGGCGTGGAGCACGCGCTTGTGGTGGATTTTGCCATAGTCGTGCCCTCTGGCGCTCAGCATAATATAATAAACACAGGTGAAGGTGAGTTGAAGCTCTACACACTGTACGCACCACCGGAACATAGGGATGGAACGGTGGTACACACAAAGGCGGAACAAAAAGAAGAGCATTTTGATGGAAATACGACAGAATAGCAGAACATCCTCTGCGGGAATGAATTCTGTTTCAGGCGTGCTATACTACCCCCAATCATTATTTCTCCTATGTATCAAAAACGCGTGGGTTTTAGCCTCTTGGCCCTTGGATTTGTTGTGTTTTTTATGAGTCCTCTCGTACAGAATACATCCTTTATTCAAACGGCGGATGCGGCAGGCAAGTCGGTTCAACAAAGACAGCAGCGTGTGGCAATCCGATTGGAAAAGAAGGCCGCTCGACGAGCAGCCCGTGAGAGGTCTTTGATCAATAGAACAGTGCCAATCTCCACAACACTCCCTCCCGCATCGGGCACGGAGAATCATTTGGATATCACGCAGCAAGTGGCAACGTCGTTTTTTGAGGTCTTTAACGGCTATGGAACCACTGTAGCTGATGTAAATACACAAAGTGTTCATTTGCGACCCATGGCGTCAACAACGGCAGGAGAAACGCATGCAGGACTTGTTCGCACAGGTGAATGGATGACGGGGGACTATCAGATTTCTACAACGATCACAACCAATGAGCAATTGCGAACAGGCTTCGCGCCAAACCCTTGGGAGGTGGCATGGTTACCATTTGGGTACAATGAAGACGGTACGTTTAAATACTTGATTTTTAAACCAAACGGGTACGGAGTTGAGCTTGGCGAATCTCTCGGGAATAATGCGCAGAATTTTTTGTGGACATCTGCCGTAGGGGCATTAGATTTTCCGATTCAAACCTCTTATGACGTTCGTGTGGAGGTCCGCGGGCAAGTGATCAGCGTCTTTGTGAACGGAGCAAGCGTATTGACGTACCTCCAGAATGCGCGAGATCACCTAGATACAGACGGATACGTTGGATTTTATTCAGAAGATGCCGATGTCAGCTTTACCAAAATCTCCATAACGTCCCTGTAGGTATGTCCGAATTTTACCGTATCCCGCGAGGAGCCGATTGGAATTATGGGGGAGCAAAGTGGCGATTGAGTAGAAGTAAAATTGATTTGTTTCAGGAGTGCCCTCGTTGTTTCTGGTTGGATAATATCAAGGGGTTAAAACGTCCGGCGGGGTACCCGTTTAATCTTAACTCGGCGGTGGATCAACTTCTCAAAAAAGAATTTGATGTGCATCGCGCCGCCAATACGCAGCACCCCTTACAAGAACAGTACGGTCTTGCCGTCTGGCCTGCTGCGCATAAAAATATGCGGCAATGGAGAGAAAACTTTGAAGGTGTAGACACCGTGCATAAGCAAACAGGACTTGTGGTATGTGGGGCGATTGATGATCTTTGGGTGGATAACGCGGGGACGTACTACGTTGTGGATTATAAAGCGACCGCAAAACCGGAACCTGTAACGGAACTCAATGAACCGTGGCAGGACTCCTATAAGCGGCAAATGGAGATTTATCAGTGGTTGTTACGCCATAACGGACTGACCGTAAGTGATACGGGTTACTTTGTGTATTGCACGGGCCGGCCCGATGCGGCGGCGTTTGATGGAAAACTTGAATTTGATGTACACGTGATCCCACATACAGGCAAGGCAAACTGGGTGGATGGTGTTTTGGAGGAGATCAAGCTTTGCTTAGACGGCAGTCTTCCCGGTGAGGGCAAGGATTGTGATTATTGTCTGTATAGGCGTCTGCTACGATCCGAGGAAGATCAGGGGCAAGGACGTTTGTTTTGATCACGTACGCATCCTCTTAAATCAAAAACCCTTATCAATTGATAGGGGTTTTTTGCATGATTATGGTCGCTGTTTTGGTCAACGATCGGCGCTACGAGTAGCTGATCGTCTTTGTGGTCGAGAAGCACCAAGACCGGATCCACCGGAACGTCCCTGTGACCGTCCCTGTGACCGTCCACCTTGTGATCCGGATGAACTTCGCTTTGGATAGTTGCCTGTGTATCCACCGGATCGACCTTGTGGTCGAGACCCTCTACCGGCAGATCCGCCTCGACGATATTGTCCCCCGCCGCTTGATCGGCTCTGTCCGCCGGACAAGGGCTTAATAGGATCCATCACCTCTCCGGAGGAAGATTTGATTGGGAGCGTGACATTAATCAACTGTTGAATTTGGTAAATTTCGCGTTTTTGATCGGGACAAGCAAACGAGATAGCCTTGCCGGATTGTCCTGCGCGACCCGTGCGTCCAATACGGTGAACGTAGTCTTCAAGTTGATCGGGAAGATCAAAGTTTAAAACAAGTTCAATATCCTTTACATCGATTCCGCGTGAAGCAATATCTGTTGCAACAAGGATGCGATACTTTCCCGTGGTGAATCCCTTGAGCGCACTTTGTCGCTGACTCTGCGTTCGGTTGGAATGAATTTCATCGGCGGTATGGCCAAGCAATCGGACGGCACGCGCAATCTTTTTTGCCCCGTGTTTTGTACGACTAAAGATGAGAACGGTTCCCTTATATTCCTTTAGCAGCCGTTCCATGAGCGCCATTTTGTCATCCTTGTGAACAATAAAAACCTCTTGATCAATTTTGTCAGCGGTGGTCCCCGGTTTTGCGACCTCAATCCGCAGTGGCTTTTTCATGTATTTTTGTGCAATGTCGGCAATCGCTTTTGGCATGGTTGCAGAAAAGAGCATCGTTTGGCGATCGGTAGGGACTCCTTGAAGAATACGTTCAAGTTGTGGGGCAAATCCCATATCCAACATACGGTCGGCTTCGTCCAAAACAAGGATGCCAATGTTGCTGAGGTGAATGTTGCCTTGTTCAATGTGGTCAATGAGGCGACCGGGCGTTGCCACGATCACGTGAGGCTTGGCGCGCAATTGACGAATCTGTGGTCGCGGATTGGCACCACCTATCACAATGGCTGTGCGCAGACCGGATGTTCCGGCGAGCTTCCGAATGGTTTCCTCAACTTGCACAGCAAGCTCGCGTGTTGGCAAGAGGATTAAACCCATTGTTTTTGTAGAAGAAACATGTTGTAAAACAGGAATGGAGAAGGCGAGGGTTTTACCGGATCCTGTTTGCGCAATACCTACAACATCTTCACCGGCCGTTGCAACCGGAATGGCTTTATATTGAATAGGGGTAGGGTGCACAAACTTGAGCGCTTGTAGTCGCTTGAGCAAACCGGGTGTAATCCCGAGTCCGTTAAAATCTTGTTGTTCTAGTTCTTCTCTTGGCATGAAGGTGCAAGCATAGTCTGTTTGGGCCAATCTGTCAAGCAATCATCCCTCCTTTTTCAAATTCTATCGCTTTTACTGCCTGTATGCCAGACAAATCTACGGAAAACGGGGATAGATTTAAAAAGGCACACGGCTCAAAATCTGGTATGATAGAAAAAACACAGAGGATGAAGGAGCATATCATGCGCCTTACGCGCTATTACCAAGTGCGAGCATTTTACGAATCGTATGAACGTTGGTTATTGCCGGCGGCGCTTTTGATTGGAGTGATTGTAGATTTTATTACGTTTAGAACGATTCAAATTGGTACGGCTTTTTTGATTCTGGGTGTGCACGCAATCCTTGCGGGGTTGAGTATTGCCTATGTCAATATGTATGGCGTCGGTATGATTCCAAAGAACCGCTTTACACGTTACCTACGTTTGCTTTCACCGCTCGCGTTACAGTTTAGTTTGGGAGCCCTTTTGAGTGCCTCCTTCATTTTTTATTGGTTTAGTGGATCCTTGTCGGCGAGTTGGCCGTTGATGGTTCTGTTAACGTTTCTTATGGTATCCAATGAAACGTTGCGCACGTATTATCGCGAACCTGTGGTGCAGGTAAGTGTGTACTATTTTGTGATCCTCTCTTATTGCATCCTTGTGTTACCGTACTGGCTTAACTCCCTTTCTGTGTGGGTTTTTTTGTTGAGTGGAGCGGTGAGTTTGGTTGTGATGAGCGTGTATCTCGGAATTTTATGCAAACGGTTAAAGAGATTTCGCGTGCGAAGAAGAAGAATGCGACTTGTTATTGTTGCTATTTTCTTGTGTATGAATGGATTTTACTTTTTGAATATGATCCCACCCATTCCGCTCTCGCTTACGGAGGCGGGTATGTATCATTTTATAGAGCCACGAACAGGCGGGTACCTGGTACAGGATGAGAAAACATCTTGGATTGATCAGCTGGTGCCGGGACAGACGCTTCACATCAGAAAGGGGGATCGGGTGTACGCGTACTCGGCGATCTTTGCTCCCGGTAAAATCAATACGCGTATTGTGCACCATTGGCAATATTTTAATGAAGCAACGGGCAAATGGGAATCTCGTGATCGACTCTCCTTTCCTATTGTTGGCGGAAGACAGAATGGGTATCGCGGGTACTCTCACAAGGGATATATGAGCCAAGGAAAATGGCGCGTAGATGTGCAGACCACGCGTGGTCAAACACTTGGTCGTATGACGTTTACTGTTTTATGGGTGGATGTGCTTCCAGATCTTGTGCCTGTGATAAAATAGAAGAACTAGTCATAATCTCCTCCTCGTATGAAACAACCTATTCGATCGTTTGCTATGCTTGCTCTGTTTTTCGTGCTCGCATCTCCCGCTCTCGCTGGGCCGGATATTGCAGGGCCGGAAATAAGTGCCGTGTCTCCTTTGACCGCGCAATACACCGTGCCACAACAATTTTCTGTATCTGCCCTAGACGAGGCGGGTGTAGCATCTTGCACCTTACTGGTTTCCAGTACCTATGAAACGCCCATGACGTACGATTCTGTTACGGGGATGTGGTCGGTTACCTACACCTTTACAACGTTTCGATCGGCAAACAGTATTCGTGCCGTGTGCGTGGATACGTACGGCAACTCAACCAATGGGCCAAGCAAAATTATTTCCGTGTCCGACGCGCCCATTGTTGTATCGCCAGGTGACGGAACACCTGTGGGAGGCGATCCGATAACGATTGACGCTACGGAATGGCCGGCGGCGGATGTGATTGCAGAATCACCCGTACTTATAAAAACAGTCTGCCCGGGGAATGAGGATTTCACGCACCCTTGCCGCACCGTGTACTTTTTGGATCATGCGGGTAAGCGTCATGCGTTTACCAATGAGAAAGCGTTCTTTACGTGGTATACCAATTACGATCAGTTGCATTTGGTGAGTACCGCAGTCATGGCATCGTATCCGCTCGGGCCAAATGTGCGCTATCGTCCCGGTGTAAAGATGATTAAGTTTCCGTCCGTGTCAACAGTGTATGCGGTTGGGCGGTATGGATCGCTCTTTCCGATCGGTTCGGAGTCGGTCGCAGAGGAGCTCTATGGAACCAATTGGAATCAACAGATTGATGACGTAT
This sequence comes from Candidatus Uhrbacteria bacterium, assembly GCA_003509895.1. Taxonomy (GTDB): domain Bacteria; phylum Patescibacteriota; class Patescibacteriia; order UBA9934; family UBA11717; genus UBA11717. The sequence goes on from DOMJ01000003.1 coordinate 6,113, forward strand.
CGGAAGTTTTTGCAACCAATTATACAATTGATAGTTGGAATATGATTTCCTCTGCCAGTCAATTTGATCGATCAATTATGCTAAGCTCAGTGAACTCTATCAATGATAATTTAGGAGAGCCTATTTTCCTTGAGTAAAGGTAGCCCTCTTTCTACGCCCAATCTTAGAGATGTAGCAAAACGAAACACCCCCATGCGGGGGTGTTTCGTTTACTGTTTAAGAACACTGAATTTTGTTTTTCCATCCTCAATGCCGATGGTAATGGATCGCGTAACAATACTGTTAGGACCCGTGCCGCCCGGGTTTGCTTTTATATAGCTGCCAATAATCACGTCTTTATCGGGATTGGCGATCACGGAGTTTTTGGCACTCACGGTGTCCTGAAATCCTTGTGCCATAAGTTGCGTATGAAACGAATCGCGTACCTCCTGCCAGGTTTGATCTGTGTAGCCAATCACCGTGTAATGACCGGCAACATCTGTGACGTTTGTAACGACACTGTCGTTTGGTAAATCCATCTCTAGAATCGTCTCAAGCGTCGGCACCTCGTAGACGGCGGTAGATGCTGGCGCTTGCGAAGAAGTGCATCCGGCACCCAATAAGAGAAACAGGAGGGCAACGGGAAAAACGTGTTTGATCATACGTGTAATCGTTGAAGTTTATACAACGATCATACGACAGGTGTAAACATGTTGCAACAAAAGAGAGGTAAATCACATGCACGACAGCAGTGTTTCCTTTCTAGGACGACGTTGAACAGAAAGGCTTTATTGCCGCAACGCTTTTTTTGAGTGATGTATTCCCATAAAAACGACTAACCACCAATCGGCCAAAGGAAAATTGAATACCGGCCGATGTTGCAAGATTGGTTGGGAGATCCTCTTTTGTATCAAACAGTAAAACAACACCACCAAGACTCACGAGTTGTTCCAAACGAAGCTTGGATGCATCCGGCGTAGCCACACATACGTGCACGTCTCTTAGAGCGTGCGTTGGGATACGCGTTGGTGTATAACCCCAGCCTGTTCCAAATGTGACAAAATCTTTATCGACACGCAATAGGAGGGGTGGGTGAATGAGATAGGGAATCTGACGAGCAATAATACTGATTGGGATGACGCCCAAAAAAACAGCAGCAAGCAGATAAACAAATACAGGCTGCGCCGTGAGCTGATCCGGAGAAAAGATCTTATGAAGAAAGGCGACCTCTAAACCAAACCAAAGCAAGAGACTCGCACAGGCAACAAAAAAGAGCGTCGCGCGGCGGGAGAGATGGATTTCAAACGCCTCTGGCATGTGGAACTATTTAGATGTTTCTTGTTGTATGTTACCACAAACGTCCTGCTTGAGAGATGATCTTTATGTACAGAGCTCTGTACTTTTGGAAAATTTACGCGCATAGATACGTTCAATCGCCTGGCTCACAAAGACAAAAATAAGAAGCATGATGGCATAGAGAGCCAATACCTTCCAATAATTTTCTGTTTGAACCGGAGTGAGCGTACAGAGCAGTAAGGCCAACCAAGAGCCAACCCATAAGGACCCAATGCTAAACGCCCATCTCCTAAGAGGATGAAGCTGGTGTGTTTTTTGAATATTTTTTGTGCGATAGGAAACATTGATGAGCTTAGGTGCAATATGAAAGTTCAAGAAGAGGCTGGTTGCAAGCAGGACGCTCAAAATAGTTGTTTTGAGGAGAAGGATTGAATCCGGGGGCTGTGCTACGGGATTTGCTACAAAGAGGGTCGCGTCACTTATCAGTAAGATAACGAGAGCGGCCCAAATGAGTTCAAAGAGCACGCGCAGCGCCTGTGATTCTGCTGGCGAGATGGAAAAGTCGCGCAAAAATCGAAAAAATAACAACAAAGAAATGGCGACACCGGCAATCCCAATGCCAAGAGACACGGCACTGATTGTGGAAATGAGAGGAGCCAGTGGCTGTAGGTAAAAGGTGGCAACAGAAAGATCAGAGACAAGTCCAATACTAAAACAAATAGTCGTAATGAGTGCCGATGTCAAGCACCATGTACAGAGCTTGCGGATGGTGATTACCTGAATAAACGTCAGGTACAGAGAAAAGAGAAACCCAATCGTGGTGAGAAGAAGGAGGAGGGGTGCGAGGCGTTCTGCTGTTGAGGGAAGAATAATGACGGTGCTGTAACCCACGGCGAGGATACCATAATAGAGCAGACCAAGGAGTTCTACCGGAATGCCAAGAAACAGGGAAAAGGAGCTGCCCGTAACGGCATGACAATTACCGCGTAAAGGACAAATAAGTGGTTGTTTTTTTGTTTTTGTGTAACGAATGTAAAACGAAATACAAAAACCGCATGCCGCAAGGATGATAATAAACAGGTACAGGGTCATAGAGGTGTAGAAGAATTGGCTCAAGTATAGCATGCGGGAGTAGGTGTTTGTAGAGATAAACAAAAGACCAGCACACGCTGGTCTCAAGGAAACTATTTTCTGAATGTATAGGAGATTGGAACGCCGTCTGTGGAGGGATTGAAGCTGATCGTGAGGACGCTTAAATCGTTGCTGATTGTGTAGGTGTAGGCCATGTGCAACCCATCAGCATCGGTGCTCACGGGCCCGGTACCAAGGGGAGGCGTTGTTCCACTCACCTCAATGGCTATGCCATTTGCCTGACAACGGAGCGTTGCGTTGCTCCCGGTTGGATACACCTTCAGAGTCGCCTCACTCTGTGCCGTGTCAAATGATGCCTTAAAGCTTCCACCGCCATATCCAATTCCCTCGCACGTGCTTACGCCCGGATATTCCGGTAGGCTCCTTTCTTTTAATTCATTCGTCCAATCCTCACCGTAGGCACCGTAATTTGATTCGCCGAGGTTGTTAATGGCAAACGTTGTTTCTCGACCGCTGAATGGATGAGTCTGTCCGGCAATAAGCACGGAGTCCAGTGTCCAGCTTCCAAGAAGCGCTTCATCCACGCCGTCAGCATTAATACAGCTATTCCACGGGGTTGTGGCAAGACATTGAGCAAAGGGGTCGCCGGATAAACAACCAGCACCCAGGAGCACGAGAGAGAGCACAAGGGCTCCAAATACGTTTGGTATTTTCATAGAAAGAGGAAAGGAATAAAGATAATGAAAGTATAGCATAGGGTGCAGAACACACGGAGTAAGAGGGAGTTGATGCTTTTGACAAAGGGCATGGTTTGGGAGAAAATGTATTTACATTAACTTAAGTGCTCTATAAAACGCTCTATGAAACGCACAACACTTGGCGGCATGGTTATCGTGGCGCCGTTTGCTCTCCTGTTCTTGATCCTTATTGCGTATGCAATTTCTAACGCGGTTGCGAGTACGATGATTTTAGAGGGCTCGCTTTCCAATCAAGTAACCTCTGCAGACACAGCGAGTTTAAACAGCAATCCCTCGGATCAAGCGGCATTAAAAATAAATCCATCCGCATTAACCATGGAGGATTCGGAGACGACCGCCTTCCAGGTGCAAGGTGAATCCGTTGATTCTTCCGTTAATGCTTCCGTTGTTGTTATGAGCATTTTCAATGCCGTTCTTGGGTTCTTGGGTGTGCTGGCTGTGCTCGGCATGTTTGTTTGTGTTCCATTGGGAATCTACTTGCTTGCAACAAAAGGAAAAGCACAAAAGTCATGATGGAGGTTGAGAAAAAATTTTATCTTTCCCCGGAGGAAGAGGCCCGATTAATTGAGGGGGCAACCCGGGTGTCCACAAAAACGATCGGCGATGTGTATTTTGATCGAGGCGTGGAGTTGTGTATAACGGATCGATGGTTACGATTGCGCGACGGAATATTTGAGCTAAAATTGCCGATGCACGTCGTGGCCGATGGGAAACCGTCCGTGGATCGGTACCAGGAGATAGAAAACGACGCAGACATTATCGCGGCTCTTGAGCTCAACCTTTCCGAGCTGTCGGAAGAGACACTTACAGCGATTGGATTTGAAAGAATCTCCGACTATAAAACGGAGCGCACAAGCTACCAGAAGGATGGCTTTACGATCGTCTTTGACAAGATGGATTTTGGGTTTGAAATTTGTGAGATTGAGCGCGTGGTTCCTGAGGGAACGGATTTAAATCAAGTGGCCGATGAGATTCTTGTGTTTGCGCGTAAACATGGCCTAAAAGAGGAACGTGTGCTTGGAAAATTACTCGTGTATTTGCAACGGAGGGACCCGGTTCGCTTTCAAGCCATGCAGGAGGCTGGCGTTATTCCTGAATAATCTATGACAACACAAGATCGCATCCAAGCGTTACTCGTGGGCTCGGGCATCACCATAAACGGATCAGAAACGTGGGATCCACAAATAAGGCAGGAAGGCTTTTACAAGCGAGTTTTGACAAAGGCAAATCTTGGATTGGGAGAGGCGTTTATGGACGGCTGGTGGGAGTGCCGTCAGATAGACGAGTTTATTTGTCGATTATTGAAGGTGGATATAAAGGATCGTCTTAAGCGCGATTGGCCGTCTGTGGCTATTGCGCTTGCTTCGGTACTACTCAACAGGCAATCAAGTAAACGCGCGTTCCATATTGGAGAGGTACATTATGATGCCGGAAACGATTTGTATGAGGCGATGTTGGATACGCGGATGGTGTATACCTGTGGATATTGGAAACAGGCACAAACGCTGGAAGACGCGCAAGAGGCCAAGTTGGATTTGGTGTGTAAAAAAATCGGATTAAAGGCAGGTGACACAGTGTTGGACATTGGATGCGGATGGGGAAGCTTTGCCAAGTTTGCGGCCGAGCGGTACGGGGCGCAAGTGGTAGGCATTACGGTTTCCAAGGAACAAAAGAGGCTCGCAGAGGACCGTTGTAAGGGGTTGCCGGTAGAAATTCGTTTACAGGATTACAGAGACGTAAACGAGCCGTTTGATCACATCGTGTCTCTTGGAATGATTGAACATGTTGGGTATAAAAATTATCAAACCTACATGAAGGTAGCGGCAAAAAATCTTAAAGAGGGCGGAATGTTTTTGCTGCACACCATCGGGTCTCTTGAATCCGGTATCTCCACCGACCCGTGGATTGAAAAATATATTTTCCCTAATTCTATGTTGCCGAGCCTTGCACAGCTTACAAAGGCGGTAGAAGGGTTGTTTGTAGTGGAGGATGTGCAGAACTTTGGGGCAGATTACGACAAAACGCTCATGGCGTGGTTTGCCAATTTTCATGCCGCCTGGCCACAATTACGGGATCAGTACGATGAGCGATTCTATAAAATGTGGAAATATTACCTGCTTTCCTGTGCGGGATCGTTTAGGTCTCGTAGGAATCAGTTATGGCAAATGGTGCTCTCCAAAGGTGGAGTAGAGGGTGTGTACCAATCCGTGCGATAAAAGAGATAAACGATTGAAGTCAAAAAGGCGCTTATTTTAGTCAAATATTTTAGTTCAAACAAACGAGGGGTTGACAAACGCCTCGTTTTGTGTTATAAAGGGTCCATCGCAATGGGTGAGCAACTGGCTCCCAGCGATTGACGGCGACCGCCCCTTCTGGGGCGAGACAATCGTTGCTCTCTGCGGAGAGAGTAACGTGTCGGCCCTGAAAAGCCGATAGATCCCCAATGGTACTCCGTCATTGGTACCAAAGGGCGTGGCAGCGACGGCGGCTGCAACGGTCCAGTTCGTCTTTGGCAAAACAGGAGCAATCCTACCATTGACGACCGATACAGAGGAAAGAAAGGAACGCGTTCGTGCTGTAAGCGCGTGGGTACCTTTCCTCTGTATGGACCAAAAAAAACATACGGCCAATCCCTCCCGTCCGATTGGGTGAGGCCGTTTGCAGGGGGTGTGCCGGAGGCACGCCGGCGCACCCCCTCCCTTTCCCTCACGGGGAAAGAACATCGACGTCCGCGAGGCGCTTAGCATGGAGTTATCCATCTGCTGGCGCCTCGTTTTCGTTTTACGCGCACGTCATCTAATTTCGTTGCGTTTACCGCTCAATATTGTTACTGTGCGGCACATGGAACGCGTTACGATAGAAAAAATGGTCTTTGGCGGGCAGGGGATGGGGCGTCTTGCAGACGGTCCGATTGCTTTTGTCTGGAACGCTCTCCCGGGCGAGGAGGTGGAAATAGAGGTGATCAAAAAAAAGCACGGATATCGTGAGGGCATTGCACGCACGATTTTACAACCATCTGTGGATCGCATAGAGCCGTTGGAGCCCGGATCGTATTTATCTACGTCTCCTTGGCAGATGATGACCTTTGAGGCAGAGCAACGGTACAAGACAGAGATGGCTCGAGAAGCATTTGCCAAACTCGGCCATATAGAATTTCAGGCATTACCGATTGAGGGAGATGCGTCTGCTCTGTACGGCTACCGCAACAAAATAGAATTTTCTTTTTTTACAGAAACCCGCGAGTCTCCGTTGCAACTCTGTTTTTACGCACGCGGTTCCCATCAAAAAATTGCCGTAGAGGGCAGCGCGTTGGCTGAGCCGATTATCAATGAAGTCGCACACCGCGTATTGGATTGGCTCATTGCGCAGAAAATCAATCGCTTGGATTTAAAAACGCTGATTGTGCGCAGTAATGGGCAAGGACAAGCCATTGCCGCATTGTTTGTAAAAGAAACGCTGGATGTAGATGTGTATCCGGAGCTCACCGGGCAGTTTAAGGGATTTCAAATTTATTATTCCAACCCAAAAAGCCCCGCGTCTGTCCCAACCGATTTGTTGTACTCACAGGGCGACGATTTTTTATTGGTGGACATTCAGAGCGTTACCATGCGCTGTGGCCTGCTCAGCTTCTTTCAGGTCAATCAACCGATCTTTGCTAAAACCCTCACGGATATTCAAACGTTTCTTGGACCACAACAGCACATTGTGGATGTGTACTCCGGCGTTGGATCCATTGGTCTGACGCTTGCGAGTAAGGCCGCATCTGTGACGCTTGTTGAGAGTAACAGCGAGGCGTGTGCGTACGCGCGGCAAAATGTTGCGTTAAACAAATTTACCAATGTGTCGGTTGTAGAGGCGACAGCAGAACGCGTGGTGGAGGAGATTGTGGGAGATCGGATGATTATTTTAGACCCACCGCGCGCCGGTGTTCATACAGATGTGATTGATCGCCTTTTGGAGGTATTGCCACCAAAAATTGCGTACCTCTCCTGTAATATTTCTACACAAGCACGCGACATCCAACTTTTGTTAGGGTCCTACAAAATTGTTCACGCAGCTCTTTACAACTACTTTCCAAGAACACCGCACGTGGAATCTTTGGTGTTTCTGGAGCGGCGTTAACGTGTTACAATACATACCAATAATGATCTATGAAAAATTCAACCAAAAAAAGTCTTTACCTGTGGGGAGGGTCGTTCCTTGCTCTGGGCTTATTAGTTTGGGGTCTTGCAAGAATGAGTGGTGGGTATAACAGTGGAACGTTTAACGCGGTTCCGTTGGACCTCACTTCTGCGGCGGAGTTTGAGCACGTGAAGGGTCCGATGGATGCGGGTGTGACCATTGTGGAGTATTCGGATTTTCAGTGCCCATATTGTAAGCAAGCCGTCCCGGTGGTGGAGCAGATTTTGGCAGAGTATCCGGACACGGTGAACCTTATTTACAGACACTACCCATTAAGACAAGCACACGCACAGACGCAACTGGCGGCAGAGGTATCGGAGGCGGCGGGTAGACAGGGAAAATTTTGGGAAATGCATGATGTTTTGTTTGCCAATCAAGAAAAATGGTCGGGAAATTTGGGAGCTCGATCCATTTTTGAAGCGTATGCCGAGGCATTAGAATTAGACGTTGCATTATTTAAAACAGATTTACAGGATCGGGCGCTCGCAGAGAAGGTTCAACATGATTATGAAAGTGGCAACGATGCCGGTGTACGGGGAACCCCTACGTTTTTTATTAATGGCGTTAAGTTAAAAGTCCCCAGTTATGCCGGATTTGTGGAGGCCATCAATACGGAACTTGACCGCCTGGAGGAGGTGCGCGAATCCACGATCAATGCGGGAGAAAGCGGCAGTAATCCGGAAACAGTAGGAACGGATGCTCCAACAGCTGAATAACATGACATCCAAGTTGACAACGTGGATTGCGCGAGGACTCCTCTTGGTGAGTCCGATTGGGTTTTTGGATGCAACATACCTCACGCTCAAACACTACGCCGGTCAAACGGTCGGCTGCACCATTACGCAAGGGTGCGAGATTGTTACCACAAGCAGCTACTCTGTTTTTTATGGTATTCCTGTGGCGTTATTTGGAGTACTCTATTATCTGCTTATTGTTTTGCTGATGATAGCCTATGTTGATCGTAAGCAAGAGAACGTCATTCGTCTTGCCTGTTGGATCACGCCTGTGGGTTTTGTCGCATCTTTGTACTTTGTTGGTATTCAAGCGTTTGTTTTACAGGCCTGGTGTCAGTATTGTATTGGGTCTGCCATAACATCCACTCTTTTGTTTTTGTTGGGAATGACTTACTTGGCAACGCATAAACGCTCAAATTAATATGTTGTGGTATTGGATCCTTGGAGCCCTGTTTGTGATTCTCCTTACTTTATTTGTGGGAGCGGTGATGGCAAAAAAAACAGAATCCGTTCTCGTGGGAGAAGTATGGGCTGTTTTCTTTCTCATTATTTTCGTAGGTGTCTATTTTTTGATCGGTGCTCTGTTGCGCTAGCTGTCCACAGAAATAGTTTTGATACAAGCGTGCATGAGATACAATAACCGTATCATTCTTATTCTATTTTATGGCATATAACATTCCAACTGGACCGATTGGCCAGATGAATCTCGGGGGCGGACCGATGCGTACCAAAAAGCAGCCGAATATTTTACAAGCAATTGCCGGAGCCTTTGTAGGTGTACTGCTTGTTCTTGGGTCGCCTGTGGCTATGTGGATGGCGGGCTCCCAGCACCGAGCAAAAGATTTTCAGGCGGCGCAACAGGTGAACGCCGATACGGCCGTGTCGGGATACGTTACATTACGTGGAACCCCATCCTTTGTTATAAAAGGGGCAGGAGAAAATTGTTTTGGGGGATCTTGTGTGTATGAGCATGAGAGTGTAGAACGATTGGAAACAAAGCAAAGTTTAGAGTGTTCCAAAGACATAAAACAAGATGGGATGACACGCATTCTCTCCCAAGACGGATCGGAATACAACGATGAAACAGGAGAAACGGTACCGTGTTATCAAGTGGAGCGAGACAGTTGGGTCGTAAAGGCGGAGCACGTTTTGGCGAACGATCTATTGGTTGGAGCCTATACGATTACGCCAAATGAGTCGGCAGAATATTTGGAAACGATTGAAACAATCAACGAAACAGAACTTGATTTAAATGAGAAGGTGATTGCAAGAAGCGTTTACACAACCTTTTTAACACCGGATCAGTTGCTTGTTGCAGGTGAATCAACAAACGGTCGTATTGTGCAACCATTAGAGAAGACGTATGTTTTCTCTCAATTTGACCACGCGCTCACCTTGCAGAAATTAGGTGAAAGAGACAAGGAAAGCCGAATGGTTCTTTGGGTCATCACATTTTTTATGATCTTTATTGGGTATAGTTTGATTTTTGGACCACTACACTCGCTTGCACGTATTGCGTTGCACATTCCGGGACTCGCCCCCGTGGGACGCGCGATTGCGCAAGGGTCACGAGCGATGATCGGGGTGCTTTCCTTTATTCTCTCCGTTCTTACTTGGATTATTGTGTGGTTCTTTGTCACGATTATTCAGATCTGGTGGATTGGACTGATTGTGCTCGTTCTCCTTGGAGGCTTTGGTTGGTGGCTCTCAAAACGAAATAAATAAGAATCAAAAAACAGCCCTTCTAGGTCTTTGTGAGGTACAACGCATGTATCTCTTAGACAAGGGGCTGTTTTGTTTTTAATCGGTCGTTAATCTATTCCGAGCAGTTGAAAGAGAGTGGACTTCTCCTTGCGAGAAAGAGGTCGAGCTTGGCCTTGCTTTAAGTGACCAAGCTTAATGTTCATCACACGCGTTCTTTTGAGCGTGGTCACCTCGTTTCCAAGAGCCTCAACCATTTTGCGAATCTGTCGGTTGCGTCCCTCGGTAATAATAATCTTGAAGGCGTTTTTATTTTGTCGCTCCACGCTTGCGGTGCGTGTTGGTCGTCCTTCTACCGTCACGCCCTCGGCCATTTTTTCTAAAAAGCTCTTGGTCATGGGGCGACGTACATGGACGAGATATTCTTTTTCGTGACCACCAACGGGTTTGAGAATTTTATTGACGATATCGCCATTGTTGGTAACAAGTAATAGACCGGACGAATCCTTGTCCAACCGTCCAACTGCAAAAACATGCTCATGGAGCCCAAGCGATCGAGGAAGATTTTGTGCAACGTCTGTTGCGTGAGTCACTTCCACACCGCGAGGTTTGTGATACGCCAGGTATATTTCATCGGTTTCTGGATTTACAGGGAGGCCGTTGGTAAAAACAACATCTTCCTCGCCTACGTCGTCTCCCAGAACGGCAACACGATCGTTAATACGAACGTCGCCGGCTTGGATGAGTCGGTCGGCCTCGCGTCTGGAACAAACGCCATGATTTGCCAAGTACTTATTGATTCGCATAAGGGAGGAGCCTACCTGATAAGGGCTGATTTGTCAATCATAGCACGTCAGAGCTCCTTTTGGTTGCTCGTGTTATACTTTGCCAATGAACTATCTCTTGGGAATAGACATTGGGGGAACAAAATATCATGTTCGTGCCAAAAGAGAGCAAGGGCGCGACATAGATCTTGTGGTTGATTCAAAGGGACATTTACATCAACTCGGATCAAAAGGCATGGTGAAGCAAATAGGTGTGTGCGTAAAACAACTGCAAAAAAAGATGCAAACGCGATTGGCTCCCGCGGGCATTGCTCTTGGGCTTGCCGGATTAGATTCGCCAAAACAGGCTCGTGAGGTGCAACGGGCATTGTTGGCCTGCTCCTGGTGGAATGGAGTAGATCCTGCTCGTCGGTTTCTTGTAAGCGATGTTCAGATTGGATTACGAGCAGGTACGGATCAGAAGGCGGCGATCGCGATTATTTCCGGAACAGGGTCCAACGGATATGGTATTGACCACGATGGACATGAAGCGTGGGTGTCCGGTCGAGGAGAAGTTCTGGCAGATCAAGGAAGTGGATACGCGATTGGCGTGGCGTGTCTCAAAGCCGTTTGCAAGGCTGAGGATGGTAGAGGCCCTGCGACAAAATTACGGCCACTCGTTTTTCATACGCTTCGTGTCCAATCGTCGGGAGGGATACTTAACCGCATAGCTCTCTCTGATTTTGGAAAGAAGCAGATTGCCGATCTGGGAATACTGGTTATGGAGGCCGCGATAGGGGGAGACAGGGTGGCTCGTGAAATTCTTGAGGAAGCAGCGGAAGAGCTCGCGCTTATGGCCACAACACTTCATAGACGGCTCCATTTTGGCAGAGAGAAGGTAGACGTGGTGATGATTGGCGGATGTATCAATAAAAACGAGGAGGTGAGGCGGCTTTTTTTGAGAAAGTTGCGAAAAGAATCGTGGGCAAACCCGGTTCCCTTAGCAGATGACCCGGTGGCGGGCGCTATCAAAATGCTTCAGTAGATGAGGCTGGCACATGTTGGTCTTTGCGTCACTGTGGAAAATCGGATAAGGTACTGTTATTAACACCTGATTATGCGTATGAAACCAACCGTAGTACAAGGAGATATTATCAACATAAAGGCGGACGTGCTGATTGTTGGACATCTTGAGGATGGAGGCAAGCGTCTAGGGGGAGCGTTAGAGGCGGTGGATGCGGTGCTTGGAGGAGAGATTGCATCGGCCATTGCAAGTAAAGAAACGGAGGGAAAATGGAAGACCGTTTTGACGGTTCGGACCAATGGTCGCATGCAGGTGAACCATGTGGTTGTTGTTGGATTGGGAACAAAAAAGACCCTCACAGCGGAGCGTGTTCGTCAGGCGGCGGGGCTGGGTTTTAAGGTGGCAAAAAGTCTACGCGCAACATCTGTGGCAACCGTTTTAATGGGTGCAGGGAGAGGAGAACAAGATCCGCACTCTATCGCACAGGCGATTTCAGAAGCGTTTTTGCTCACCAACTATCAGTTTGACACGTGGAAAAAGAAGGACGAAGCCTCACCAAACCCGCTTATTAAAAAAGCGACCATTGTGGAATTGGTGTCGACCAAGTGTAAGTCGGCACTTGCCGGATGTGAGGATGGAACACTGTTTGCAGAGGCAACCATCGTTGCTCGAGATCTGGTAAATGAGGCACCGTCTCACATGTCCCCGGCGGAATTAAAGCGATCTGCAGAACAGATAGCAAAAAAATCAACGAATGTTTCCCTCAAGGTACTAGATCGTGTTGCAGCAAAAAAGAGGGGAATGAACGCATTTTTGGCTGTGGCTGCCGGTTCTACAACGGAGCCCTATTTTTTGCACCTTACCTATACACCACCAAAGCCTTCCAAAAAGTCGATCGTTCTTGTTGGGAAGGGCATTACGTTTGACTCAGGTGGTCTGTCTCTCAAACCGGCTGACGGTATGATGACCATGAAGTGCGACATGGCGGGAGCGGCCACGGGGCTCGGGGTTTTTTCGGCGCTACAGGCTTTACAGCCAAACATGACGGTTCATGGATTGATCGCTACCTGTGAAAACATGCCATCGGGTTCCGCGTATCGACCGGGGGACGTTGTGCGCGCGATGAACGGAACAACCATAGAAGTGTTGAATACGGATGCGGAGGGTCGTGTAACCCTTGCGGATGCTCTCTCCTATGCAACAGAACTGCAACCAAATGCGATTATAGATATTGCGACATTAACGGGAGCCTGTGTGGTGGCATTGGGAGAAGAAATCGTGGGTGTGATGACGGACAATGACAAACTTGCCGAACGAACGTTGGAGGCGGCCTATGTAACGGGCGAAGCGTTTTGGGAGCTTCCTTTATATCCCGGGTACGATTGCTTGATTGAAAGTAAAGTGGCAGACGTGCAAAATATTGGGATCAACAGGTGGGGAGGGGCGTTGACGGCCGGTCTCTTTCTGAAGAAATTTGTAGACGCAACTATTCCTTGGATGCACTTAGACATTGCCGGTCCTGCGTTTGCCGAACGAGAGTACCTTTCTTATGTTCCCTATGGTGGAACGGGGGCAGGTGTTCGCACCTTGTTACAACTCCTCAAGGATTATAAATAGGATGATAGAAAAAACACTCTCAAACGAGAGTGTTTTTTTAGGCGACCCGTCCTGTTTCAATTAGGCCTTACCAAGTGTCGTACCACCGGCGTGCCAATTCACAGGGCACAGCTCACCGGTTTGCAACGCGCTCAAAACACGCAAGGTTTCCTCTATGCTGCGACCAACATTGTTGCTGTGGATACCGGCGTATTGCAAGATTCCTTCGGGATCTATAATAAACGTTCCGCGAAGAGCGATTCCTTCTTCCTCAATAAGCACGCCATAAGCCTCGGATACCTCATGGGTCATGTCGCTTAATAGAGGCGTTTTCAGCTCACCTAAATCTTTGAGCCAGGCCTTATGTGAATGTACGGAATCCGTAGAACAGCCGTACACAACGGTATTGAGTGCCTCAAACGCTGCATGATTGTCGGAAAATCCGGTAATCTCCGTTGGACAAATAAACGTAAAATCGAGGGGATAAAAAAACAAAACGGTCCATGTTTTACTCTTTCCTCCGGTCTTGATCTTGGTAAACTCACCAGTTCCAAATACCGCGTTGAGGGTGAATTCCGGTGCAGGCTCACCAACTTTTGCCGGCTCGTAGAAGTACATATCTTGGTCCATTTCTTCTTCCATAGTTGCATGATAAGGGTTTTTTAGGATAGCATAGCCACTATCAACACTATATTACTCTATTTGTATGAACCGATTCAAGTTACTGGGGGCAGGATTTCTAAGCCTTGTCTTGTTAGGAGCCGGTTGTGGATCCTCCTCCGTTACGGGAACCGTTCCTATTGTGGATAAGAATCCAGGCGCAGAAGTGAACGCTGGAGGATTTTATGAAGAAGTGCAGACTGTAAAGGGAGTGAAAACGATTGTACGACCAACAGATATTCATCCAAGCGGTCAGTTAGAGGAGACATTCCCTCTATTAGACAATCCAACATTTGTAACGATCGATGAAGCGGAGGCGCAGACAACTCTGTTTGATCAGTTACCGGGATTTGCGGTAGAGACATCCGAGGGCCCTCGTTTTTATTCTTCGCAGGTGCTTGCATGGCATAACATTGTCCATGATTCCATAGACGGTCAGGATGTGGTGATTACCTACAGCCCACTTACAGGGACGGGCGGGGTGTTTGCACGTGAGGGAGGCGAGACCTTTGAATTTAGTGGCCTTGTTTGGAATAATGACGCGCTGTTTGTGGATGCCAAAACAAATTCTTTGTGGAGCGCCCTCCTAGGGAAAGCCATTTATGGAAAACGAGCCGGAGAGATTTTGGTACCGGTACCGTTTGATGTTGTGATGTGGGAACAATGGAAAGCTGCGCATCCGGACGGAAGTGTTTTGTCTGCCAAAACGGGATTTGAACGCCGTTACGATTTGAGCCCATACGGTTCTTATTTGCAAACACGCTCCATTTTCTTTGGGCTTTCTTCGTCATTTATTCCGGCTCTTGAACCAAAAGCTGTGGTGAATGGTGTGGTCATAGATGGAATGGCAAAGGCCTATCAGGAAGGTCCCATTGTACAGGCGACACATCGTGTGCTCAATGATCATATTGGAGAACACGCGGTTGTGGCCTGGGCCGACGCGCAGAACGTGATTCGTGTGCATGAGCGCACGGAGGAAGTGGAGTTTGATAAAATTTCCCAGACACAGCTTATTGATACGGATGGACGCGCGTGGACGTTGGCAGCCAATGGGGATCTTGTAAATGGCAATCAAACGTTTGCATCACTCTCGCCTACAAGTACGTTCTGGTTTGCTTGGAGTGCAACGTATCCCAATACAGACCTGTATGCTTTCGTGATTGGAAAAGGTCTTGTGAATGGGCCGTATGAGTTAGGTGAGGGAGAGGGCGTTGAGTTGGAGGAAAATAACACAAAAATTGAGGTGAGTGATACACCATCCATCACACCGATTATTGAAGAAGTGGTCCAGTAATGAAGGCAACACTGTATATGGTGGCAACGCCGATCGGGAACATGCAGGATGTTTCCGATCGGACACGGTCGACGCTCTCCGGCGCGGACATTGTGTTTGCGGAAGACACGCGTGTTGCGCAATCCCTGTTGCAGAAACTAGAGATCACAACACCTGTTGAGCGATACGATCATCATAGCCACGATCGACAGGTAACAACCGTTTTGGCCTATTTGCGAGAGGGGAAGCAGGTTGCCTATGTCTCCGATGCCGGAACCCCCGGCGTAGAGGATCCGGGCGGAAGGCTTGTTGCCGCGGTTGCTTCCCAGTTGCCAGAGGTTGTCATTTCTCCTATTCCGGGACCATCTGCCATTATGGCGGCGCTGTCTGTGAGCGGCTTTCCGGCGGACAAATTTGTGGTGATGGGTTTTGCTCCAAAGAAAAAAGGGCGACAGAGTTATTTTGATCGCCTTGCAGAGACAGAGGGCACGGTTGTGTTGTATGAAGCCACACACCGGATAGAAAAAACGGTGGCGGAAATAGCAGCACGACAACCGGATCGCTCGATGTTTATTGCACGGGAGATAACAAAAAAGTTTGAAACGCTGTTACGCGGTACGGCGAGCCAATTACAAGAACGTTTGTCCTCAGAAAATACAAAAGGAGAATTTATTGTCGTGGTATCATAGGGTTGCTATGAAAACGTTTTACATCACAACGCCCATTTATTACGCCTCGGGAGACCCGCACATTGGACATGCGTATACAAATCTCATGGCCGACATTACGGCACGGTATCACCGGATGGGAGGACACCCGGTTTTGTTTTTAACCGGCACAGATGAACATGGAATGAAGGTGCAACAGAAGGCACAGGAGACAGGGCAAACCCCTCAGGTGTTTGTGGATGAGATTGCGGCACGATTTAGGGAGTTGACGGATGTGTGGAATATTACAAATGACGATTTTATTCGCACAACCGAAGATCGGCACAAGGAAACCGTTCGTGTATTTTGGCAGCGTGTGATGGACGCCGGGTATATCTATAAAAAAAAGTATGGAGGCCTCTATTGTGTTGGATGTGAATCGTTCAAAACAGAAAAGGATCTGGTAGAGGGTAAATGCACAGATCACGATGCAGTGCCGGAACAGTTAGAAGAAGAGAACTACTTTTTTCAATTATCGGCGTTTCAAAAGCCGCTAGAAGCGTTGTTTGATGCAGGCGAGGACTTTGTAACACCTGCGGATAAATGTAAGGAGATGCGTCAGATATTGGCGTCCGGTTTGGAAGATATTTCTGTTTCTCGTTCCACCGATAAGCTTCAGTGGGGGATTCCGGTTCCGGGAGATGAGAGTCAGGTGTTGTATGTGTGGTTTGATGCCCTTGTGAATTATGTTTCCGCCATTGGTTTTGGGCGCACGGAGGATCACATGAAGGACATATGGCCGGCGGACATTCATTTTGTTGGAAAGGAAATTAATCGTTTTCACTCCCTGCTCTGGCCAGCTATGTTACTTGCGGCAGGACTTCAGCCACCCAAACAGATTGCCGTACATGGATGGATTACGGTGGATGGAAAAAAGATGAGTAAAACGATAGGAAACGTTTTGGACCCGTTTGATTTGGTGGAGCAGCGAGGTTTGGAGGCGGTGCGTTATTTTTTAGCACGCGAAATTCCATTTTATCGAGACGGAGATTTTTCCTTCGCGCGTTTTGAGGATCGTTACAATAATGATCTGGCAAATGAACTCGGCAATCTCCTGCATCGTGCTGTGGCTATGACCGATCGCTACGTGGCAAGCGTGGTTCCGGCAAAAGCTGAATATGAAGTCGCGACGCATTGGACAGCGTATCGTGCCTCAATGGAGGATTTGCGCTTTGACGATGCGCTTGCCGCCGTGTGGGAATTGGTACGAGAGTTGAACAAATATATAGACACAATGGAACCGTGGAAACTGGGTAAGCAAGAGGACAAAACGCCGGTTTCCCAGGTTTTATATGTTTTATTGGAGTCGCTACGTCATCTCGGGTGGATGCTCATGCCTATTATGCCGGAAACATCTATGCGTCTTTTTGAGGCGGTGGGGACTTCCTTTGAGGAGCAAGCCAAGATCACCATGTCAGAGGCGGCAAAATGGGGAGGCTTAAAACCGGGATCTCTCGTGGTAAGCGGAGAACCGTTATTTCCGCGTATGGAATCTGTTTTGGAATCAGCGTCCTAGCATGGAAAATTTGTTAGACATTGGTGTCTTGGTGGCAGTAGGGGGATTTGCTCTCTATGGGTTTGCGGTCGGATTTGTTCAAACGCTTACAAGCTTGGTGGGAATGATTTTTTCTATTTTGGTTGCTTCTCGCACCTACTTGCCGATTGCGGATTGGATCTTGCCGCCTGTACTGTCTGATCGGTTTGGCGTTCAACTGTTTGTCTTTTTTTTGATTTTGATTTTTATCACGAGTCTTGTAAATATTTTCGTACGAGTTATAGACAGAGTGTTTCATGTTGTTTCCATTATTCCGTTTACCAAGTCCCTGAATCGTGCACTCGGTTTTGTGCTTGGATTGATTTTGGGCGTGTTGGCCATAGGCGCGCTCTTATTTGTGTCTCTACAACTTCCGTCTCTACCGAGTGGACTCCAAGAATTCCTGGATCAATCTCGACTTATTGGGCCGCTCATCTTTCTTGCCGGTATCGTGTCGCTTCTGTTTCCGTCGGTTATAGATCAGGCAAAAGAATTTATCCCATCGTCTTAACGCCGTTTCTGCAATAGAAGTGAGCATCAGAGCCCTTACGTACGCGAGGCGCCATTCTGGTGCTTTTTCGCTTTTTGGGAGCTTTGGCACGGTAAACAAGATAGATGTGGACAACTGGTTGACATATCCTGCGGGTATGGTAAGCTTTTCTTGTTGAACAGCTGAAAGCTCCCGGCACTTAACCGGGGTTCAACGGAGCAGCTTACAGCACTCGGCAGTTAACCGAGGCTCATGGAACGCAAACGCGTTCTTTTTTGTTATACTACCCATCTATGATTGATACACATTGCCATGTGCACTTTACGGACTACGGAGAAAACAGAGCCGATGTTATTGGCCGCACACAGAAAAAAGGGGTTGAGATGATCACGATTGGAACACAGACATCTACCTCCCTTGAGGCAATACAGACGGCAGAACAATATGAGGGAGTTTGGTGTACGGTTGGTTTGCATCCAAGTCATACACATCCCTACACGTTGCATGCAGATCAGAACGAGGTGACAGATACTCACGTTGAATTATTTGATAAAGACGACTATCGCAAACTGGTTGAACGCTCCAATAAGGTTGTTGCGATTGGGGAGGTTGGATTGGACTACTATCGGTTGCCTACGGAGGCGGAAGATGTTGCGGACGTAAAGTTAAAGCAAAAAACGGAACTTTGGAAAGCAATAGAACTGGCAACAGAGGTCAATTTGCCTCTTGTTTTGCATGTACGAGATGCCCATACAGATATGGTAAGCATAATAGAGGCGGCTCAGACACGTGGAATGATGTCACGTGGGGCTGTTATTCATTGTTTTACAGGCACAACGGAGGAGGCTCGTGTCTATCACCGTCTTGGCATCCTGACGTCTTTTACGGGCATTATTACATTTGGAGATAAAAAACACCCGGAGAAGCTCACGCCGTTGATGAAAACCGTCCAAGATCTTCCGTTGGAGATGATGATGATTGAGACAGATGCGCCATACCTTGCGCCAGAACCGCACCGTGGAAAGCAGAATGAGCCGTGGATGGTGCAATATGTTGCAGAGAAAATTGCCGCACTCAAGGGGATAACAACAGAGGAAGTGGATCGTGTAACAACCAAAACGGCACAGCATTTTTTTGGCCTTTAAGGATCAAAAGAATCTGTATTTTAGTTGTCAAGCCACAACTACTTGACTTCTCGTGCAAAAGGGTATGTGCCTGTCCACCTAAATGTCTTGACATAACGGGTTTTTAGATTTAATGTGTTTTCGCTTTATGAAGATTTTTACATGGCATCATCGATTTCTCATTGCGTCGTCTACTTTTTTGGTCGTTTTGGTGTTTGGCGCTCTGGGTTGGTGGATTGGAAGCGCTGCGGGATCTGTTCCTGCAGGGGTCATGATCGCCGTCCTGTTTTCTTATCCGGTATCCTTGTGGCTTGTCGCTCGTACGGTTCGGCATTCGTTTGCTAAGACGATTCTCAAGGAAGAACTGGAAGAAAACCCATCAACGGATCAACAAAAACAATAGTATATGGATATCTCACTACCGGCACGCGTGATTACGTATCTTGGGCCGATTCCGCTCACCGATGGGCAGCTCGGAGCAATACTTGTGTCTCTTTTTACCATCCTCTTTTTTGTGCTTTCCGCTCGTCGTTTTTCGCTTGTTCCAACACGAATGCAGCTTGTTTTGGAATTTGTACACGACTACATTATGGAGCAGTTGGAAAATGCGTTTCACTCAAAAAAACGGGCAAATGCGTTTTTTCCCCTTTTTATGACGCTGCTCATTTTTATTCTTGTTTCCAATCAATTCGCTCTCATGCCACTCGTTTTTGAAATTATGACAAGTGGTGGCGATGTTTTTAGACAACCAACGTCGGACCTGACCAATACACTGGCGTTGTCTTTGGTGATCTTTCTTATCTGCCATTTTATGGCCTTTAAGATTTCTCCATTAAAACACCTGTCCAACTTTTTTAACGTTATGCCTCTCTTGAGAGCGCGATCCGTTGGCGCCGTGTTTAGTGCAGGTATCGAATTTTTTATTGGACTGTTGAATATTATTGGTGAATTTGCAAAGATTGTTTCTCTCGCAGCACGTTTGTTTGGAAATGTTTTTGCCGGAAACGTGATGGTGGCCGTTATTATGAGTTTGAGTTTTTATACGCAGTTTTTGGCGCCATTGCCGTTTATTGTGTTGAGTACCTTCTCCGGACTCGTTCAATCATTTGTGTTTATGTTGCTGGCGATCCAGTTTGTTGCGCTCTCCATTGACGGTGCCACACCGGCGCAAGACGAGCAGATTTCACAAGAATCCTTGGAAGTTGGCAGTTCGAATATAGCCGTTGGGGCATAGATTCGAGCTTTTAACTACTAATGGTTTATAACAAATCACTATCTATGGATATTGAAGCGGCAAAGTTGTTAGCGGCAGGTATTTGTATGGGTTTGGGTGCTATTGGTCCCGGTATTGGAGAGGGATATGTTGGAGGAAAAGCTTTGGAGGCTATTGGTCGCAATCCTTCTATTCAAAATAAAATTATCCCAAACATGGTGGTTGCTATGGCGATCACCGAGTCCACAGGTATTTATGCGCTTGTGATTTCTTTGATTATTCTCTTCGTGCTCTAACCTATGGACGCCCTGGCAAAACTTGGCATTGATGGATGGGGCATTTTTCTGTATCTCGTGAACTTTGGTGTATTGCTATTTGTTCTGCAGCGCTTTGCCTACAAGCCGTTACGGCTCTATTTGGATCAGCGTCGCGAGCAAATTAAGGAAAACATAGAGGAGGCAGAGTCTCTTCGAGCCACGTTGGAAGCAGAGCGAGAACGTGAGGTTATTGATCGTAGGGAGCGCGAGGCACATCTGCAAGCACGACTTCTTGAAGCAAAACGTATTATGAAGGAGGAGGCAAAGAGTCTTCTCACAGATGCGGTGTCACGGCGCGACGTTATCCTAACACAGGCGGGAGAACAGGCACAACGACTCACTGAGGGGGCACTACAAGAGGCGGAAGAGGAAACCATCAAGCGCATTCGTCAGGTTGTCCTGCATGTTCTTGGCGATTCACTCTCCGAGGATGTTGTAAAAGAAAGTGTTCGTGAAAGCTGGAAGCACGTGACCGGTACATCGTCCTATGGTCAGTAACGCGATTTCCGCCATGGTGGTAGATGTTCTGCTTGTTGTGAGAGATCGAGCGTTTTTTGCATGCGAACAAGAAAAAAAATCCGTTCGTATTACAGATGTTTTAGGAAAGAGCTACCCACGATCCCTCAGGGCATACGTAGGCAGAGTCTCTGAAGAGGTGTGCCTCCAGCAGATAGAGGAGATGGCGTCACGATTGGGATCAGACTCCTCCTTATTTCAGGACGTGCCAAAATTGGGAGAGAAAAACGATCTTTTTCTGGCATGCCTTGATGTGTTGAAGACGGATTTGTTGAAAAACCTCACTTCAGCCGTGGAGCAGCGGTCATTTTTTGGCAGATATTGCGCGCATATTGTCCGTGGGGGTGCTCTCTATGAGCGAGCGTTTATACGTGAAGTTCAGGAACTACTCTTGTACGCCGGTCAAGGAGATTCGCCGTTGATTCAGATTGCTGCTGATCTTTCAGAATCAGAAAAGCAAGAGATATTGTGTGCCGTGCCAATGCCAGGCATTCCTGCGATACAGGTGCACAGAGAGTTATTGGGTGGTGTGCGACAGTTTTATAACGGAACGATGCAGGATGATAGTTGGCGGGCGCGACTGATACGCGTGTTAAATGTTGTTACATAGATATGGCAAACGAATCATTACAAAAATTTTTTCACGGGCTCGATAGCGCTCTTCAGCACCTTGAGCAATCAACACAAACGCAGGAAGCAGGAGTGATCCGATCCGTGAAGGATGGAGTGATCCACGTGTACGGGTTACTGGGATTGCGTATGGGGGAGGTTGTTCGAATTGACGAGGCAGGCGTGGAGGCACTCGTGATGCAGTTGGAGGGCAGAAACGCCTACGCAGTTTTATTGCAGGCAAGTCAATCCGTAAAGGAGGGCCAGGCGGTCCAGACAACGGGTCAGTTTTTGGGAGTGCGGGTGAGCGAGCAGATTCTTGGTCGCGTTGTAGACGCGCTTGGCCGTCCTTTAGATGAACAGACACCATTGAAGGGTGGGTCTTTTATGCCTTTGGAGCGTATTGCACCGGGTGTTATGACGCGCGAACCGGTTTCCGAACCCGTACAAACAGGTATTGTGGCGATTGATGCCATGATTCCAATTGGTCGCGGACAACGAGAGTTGATTATTGGAGACAGACAAACAGGAAAAACAACTGTCGCCATAGACGCTATCTTAAACCAAAAAGGTCAGGGGATGGTGTGCGTGTACGTGGCCATTGGACAACGCGAATCAAGTGTTGCGACGGTTGTGCGAACACTACAAGCGCAGGGTGCTATGGAATACACAGTTGTTGTTAACGCTTCTGCCGCTTCGCCTGCCGTAACCCAATACCTTGCCCCATACACGGGAGCAGCGATCGGCGAGTATTTTATGGAGAAGGGTCAGGATGTGCTTATTGTCTACGATGATCTGTCCAGACATGCCGTCAGCTACCGTGAACTTTCTCTTTTGCTGCGACGACCACCGGGACGTGAAGCCTATCCGGGAGACGTGTTTTATTTGCACTCTCGTCTTTTGGAGCGCGCGGCGCGTTTGGATGCAAAACATGGGGGTGGCAGCATGACGGCTCTTCCCATTGTAGAGACGCAGGCAAACGATGTGTCTGCCTATATTCCGACAAACGTTATTTCTATTACCGACGGACAGATCTTTTTGGAGTCTGACTTGTTTTATAGTGGCACACGTCCGGCTATTAACATTGGTGTTTCCGTATCTCGCGTGGGAGGAGCGGCACAAACAAAGATCATGAAGAAAGTCTCCGGAAGCGCTAAGCTTGATCTTGCGCAGTACTATGAGTTGGCGGCGTTTACCCAGTTTGCAAGTGAACTTGATGACGCAACAAAACAACAGCTTACGCGCGGACAGCGTGTTGTTGAGGCAATGAAGCAAAAAGAAAATAGTCCGTATGCTCTTTGGAAAGAAGTCGTTGTGCTACGGGCGGCCACGGGCGGGTACTTGGATGAGATTCCGGTAGCGGAGGTAAAAGTACGCCTGGAAGCTCTTCTTCAGCGTGTCACATTGGAATATCCTGCGTTGATTAAATCCATTGAAGCGGAAAAGGTGCTCACGGACGAAATTGACGCAACACTCAATACGGCTATCGGGGCAATCGTAACGTCTTTCTAACATGCCATCCTTGATTGACATCCGAAAGCGCATCGCGGCAACCAAGAGCACCAAGAAGATTACAAAGGCCATGCAACTGGTGGCTGCGAGCAAAATGAAGACGTTCCAACGCAAGTTCCTTTCCGTTCGCAGATATTCGGAGTCTTTGTTGGAAGCGTTGCGTTTGTGCGACGTGCTGTTAACGGAAACGGTGTTTGCGGAGAAACGGGAGAACGGGTCAACACTCTTTGTTCTCCTCACTTCAGATAAAGGTTTGTGCGGGGCTATGAACACAAAACTCATTAGAACCGTGTTTCGCTCTCAAGAGTGGCAGCAACTGGCTGCGGATCAGCGGGAACTCATGACTATCGGAAGAAAGGCGGTAGAGGCGGCGCGCGGCATGGGTCTTACACCAGTTGAATCCTTTTCCGGGCTTACAGAAACCCTCTCGCCATTAGATGCTCTGCAGGTGATCCAACAAATTATGTCACGCTGGGAAAGTGGGGAAGTGAGGAGAGTGATCTTGATCTCACCGGAATATGTGAATCCGTTTATCTTTCACATTCGGCTGCGAGAATATCTCCCGTTAACACCGGAGTGCATACGAGCCTCACTGCATCAACGCCGGGGAACAGAACAGGTGGGCGAATCGCAATCGTTGGAGGCATCGTTCTTTGAACCTTCACAGGAAACCGTGGTTCAATCCATTGCAGAGAACGTGGTGCAAAGTCTCTTTATAGAGGCCTTTTACGAGTTAAAGGCAACGGAATACTCCAGCCGTATGGTCGCCATGAAAAAGGCAACAGAGGCAGCCGATGATCGCATTAAAGCTCTGACAAACGTTTATAATAAGGCCCGCCAGGGTGCCATCACCCAAGAGCTCTCCGAGCTTGCAGCAGCCAATGAAGCTATGAGTAGCCAAGATATCTATGAAATCACACAAGTCTAAACCTACAGGAACCATCAGCCGCATAACAGGTGTGGTGGTGGATGTCTTTTTTGACGGACACACACCGGAGCGCTACGCTGCCCTGTCCGTGAGCAACACCGCGCCGACCCTTGTTTTAGAGGTACAGGCACATATGGGCGATGGTGTTGTGCGTACAATTGCGATGAGCTCTACAGACGGTCTCACGATTGGTCAAGAGGTGACCGATACACTCTCACCGATCACGACACCTGTGGGTGATGGTGTTTTGGGACGCGTCCTCAATGTGGTCGGAGAGCCTATTGATAACGGGTCTTCTCTTGAGGGTCTTGAACGTCACCCGATTCACGCACCCGCTCCAACCTTTGCAGAACAAAGTGGCGCGACCGATATTTTTGAAACAGGAGTGAAGGTGATCGACCTACTGGCACCGTTTACCAAGGGAGGGAAGACGGCGCTGTTTGGTGGTGCCGGCGTTGGAAAGACGGTGATCATGCAGGAGATGATCCATAACGTGGCCATGAAGCATGGAGGCTATTCCGTGTTTGCCGGGGTAGGAGAGAGAACACGAGAAGGCAACGACCTGATCAGGGAAATGGAAGAGTCCAAAGTGATCGATAAAGTTGCCATGGTGTTTGGACAGATGAACGAACCACCGGGAGCTCGTATGCGCGTTGCGTTAACGGGGCTCACCATTGCAGAAAAGTTTAGAGACGAGGGACGAGATATTTTGATGTTTATAGACAATATCTTTCGTTTTACGCAGGCGGGTGCAGAGGTGTCTGCCTTACTTGGTCGACTCCCTTCCGCAGTGGGGTACCAACCTACGTTGGCCACGGAAATGGCTGCATTACAGGAGCGCATTACGTCTACAAAAAAGGGTTCCATTACCTCTATCCAAGCCGTGTACGTGCCGGCGGACGACTTAACGGATCCGGCACCGGCAACAACATTCCAACACTTGGATGCAACGGTTGTGTTGTCGCGAAAGCTTGCTTCTATGGGACTGTATCCGGCCGTAGATCCACTTGACTCCACGTCACAGGCGCTCAAGGAATCCATTGTTGGCACAGAGCATTACACGGTCGCAAACGGCGTGCGCAAAATTCTTCAGATGTATAAAGAATTGCAAGATGTGATTGCTATTCTTGGTATGGACGAGTTGTCTGATGAGGATAAGTTGGTCGTGGAACGTGCGCGTAAGCTGCAAAAATTCCTGACACAAAACTTTTTTGTGGCGGAGCAGTTTACCGGTACGCCTGGCGTGTATGTTTCCCGAGAAGATACCGTTGCCGGCTGTAAACAAATTCTAGAGGGACAGGTGGACCATATCCCCGAGCAGCATTTTTACATGGCTTCAACCATGGAGCAGGTGATTGAGCGACACGCGAAGGCCTAGTATGCCAACGTTTCGTTTGCAACTAGTAACACCCGTAGAGACGCTCTTTGATGGAGCGGTTGATTCGGTGCGTCTGAAGACCGATCTTGGGCGCATGGAGGTATTGCCAAATCACGCAACACTCGTGGGAACGATTTTGTACTCAAAAGTATACTCGCGCCATCTGGGGGTAGAAGAGAAGTACATTATTCGCCACGGGAGCGTGCAGGTAAATAAGCAGGGAGATGTAACAATCTTGGCGTTGGAAGCACACAAGGAGTCGGAAATGACGGTCAAAACGATGGAGGAATATCTGCACTTTTTGGCAGAGCAGTTGGACGACCCACATGCGTTTAATGATTATCAAAAACAGTTTTTGCAGGATCAACGAGAGGCACTTGAGCATGCCATAGCCGACGTTGAGTAGTGCGTAAGACCCGTAGCAGGTAAGACCCATGCGCGGGTCTTTTGTTTTTGATGAGGAATTCTTCTGGTAAAAGCATGAGATATAAAGGCGTTTTGTGGATAAGGAGAATTGACAGAATAGTAAAATTCACGTATAGAAGAGCAACCAAAAGGCCGTGATGGCTATTGGTGAAGGAGTGAAGATGACGCTTGGGGAAATGTTGGATGCTCTGAAGGAGATTACTCAACGGCTCGTCCGCAATGAACGGATCATGGGTGCGACGATGAGTCGCTACATTGAGCTCAAGGGAGAACTCTGTGCTGCTCTTTGTCGGCAGCTGCAGGTGAGGAACATCGATGAAGCGCGAGCGCTTCCCTCGGACACGGCGATGGGCGAGCGTGTCAAGAATTTGTTCGCGAGTCTTAGTCGTCACGCAGCGGCGTTCTAGTCGGAAGACGGTCCACTGGGACCGCAGAGAGGAGAAAGAGATGATCATTACGGTGCAAGAGGCGCTGCGGCGCGTAGAACGAATCAGGGGCATCTCGGCCGATACCAGGGCGGAGATTCCGATGGGATGGGAGGACACCCTTGCGGAGCTCGTGGATGGCCTTCTCGTTGACATCTTCCGGCAGTGCCAGGTGTGCGAGGTTGGTGGTCTGACGGACGATCATCAACGAGAGCTGCTCGATGCAGTCGCGAATCTCTCGTTCAACGCACTGGTGAAGCACGGACAGCTGGTGGCGCCAAGCAGGCCCCAGCTTCTCCCGGCTCCGGTCCGTCCTCCTCGGGGCTGGAGGCTCTGATTACGATTGAGGTGCACTCGTGCGGCAGGTCCTCTGCCGGCTCGCGGGTGCGCTGATTTTTTTATGCACGCGCTACGCCACCCTTGCTTTTATTACAAAACGTGCTTTAATACCACCGCGCTGCAATGCTGCAGCCGGAACAGGCCTCCAAGAGGCCGAGAGGAAGAGATGCGAGCAGGCATTGCGATCGCGAATGCGATCAAAGCGAACATGAAGAATCTGGGAGACGATGAGTTCGGTAGGTCGCTGTCCACCGTGACCGCCCTTCTCACCGTTATGACAGAGTCTGTGGACGAATGCCACCTTGATGAGGTGACCGCCTGTCTGGAGGCCGTCATGGGCAGTGAACGACTGCAGATAGACCCGAGGGCGGGTACTGCGTTCGAACGTGCCACTTGTACCAATCTGTTGGGTGAGCTGGAGTATAAGCTCAAGGAACGCAAGACGGCGCTGGAAGAGGCGCACAGACGCATCAGACACTACTAGCTACGACGTAAAGGGGCCCGAGTGGTCCCTTTAAATTATCTTGACGCAGACCGCTCAAATCGCTACACTCAACACACTATGGCACAACGAATTTCAAAAAATATCTTGCAAGCAGACGGAATCTTTTGGGGAAAAGCCATAGCGGAAGAGATTATTCGTCAACGGCCGGAGAAAGATGTTTATGTTGTTTCTTCCGGTATCAGTCCTTCGGGGCCCATCCATTTTGGAAACTTTCGGGAAATTGTTACGCAGCACGTGGTGAAGCGGGAACTTGAGCAGCTGGGAAAAAAGGTCCGTTTTGTTTTTGTGTGGGATGATTTTGATGCAATGCGAAAAGTGCCCGCAGGCGTGGATGAGAGCTTTGCTGAATTTCTACGCAAACCGCTTTCCGCTATCCCATCTCCCACAGGAGAGGGGAACTGGGCACAGGTGCATGAGCGTGTGTTTGAGGCAACACTCAAAGAATTTGGAATAGAAACAGAATTTTTGTATCAAACACAGGCGTACAAGAGCGGACAGTACGACGCCTTTCTGAAAACGGCCATGCAAAAACGGGAGGTGATCGCCCGTATTTTGTTGCGTCACATGTCGGACAAGGCAAAAGCAGCTAAGGAAATTGTGGAAGAGACATATGTGGCAACCTTTTATCCCGTCTCTGTTTTTTCTTCTTGGACGGGCAAGGATACAACGGAGATTTTGGCGTACGACGGAGAGAGCACTATCACGTATCGTTGTTTAGAAACAGGTAAGGAGGAAACGATTGATTTTACACAAACGCATCAAATGAAGTTTGCTTGGAAGGTAGACTGGGCTATGCGTTGGGCACTTATGGGCGTAGATTTTGAATCCGCCGGCAAGGATCACAATTCGCCAAACGGGTCGTTTGATGTGAGCTCGGACATTGTACGCGAGGTATTTGAGGCGGAGGGCCCTATTGGTCTTGCGTATGAATTTATTGGTATACAGGGGTTGGGAGCAAAAATGAGCGGTTCCAAAGGGAACGCAGTGACCCCCGGTCAACTCGTAGAGATGTACGAAATTCCACTTTTGTTGTGGCTGTATGCGCGCAAGCTTCCGTCTCAGCGATTTGATTTGGCGTTTAATTCGGAAATCGTGCGACAATATAGCGAGTTTGATCGTGAGATTGAATTATTGCATAAGGGAGAATTATCCGATGTGCGCGTGGAGGCGTTAAAGGTGGCCGGAGCAGACATGACGCCGGTTAATCCTATTCCGTTGCGGCAGGCAATCGCGCTCGGGCAGATTGTGCAATGGGATGTAAAAAAGGTTGTTTTTATGCTCACGTCGCTCCAGATGGATTACAATCAGGCGAGCGTGGCCTCCAGACTTCAAAAAGCGCGTGCCTATTTGGAAACCTATAATCGGGAGGAGATGGTTGCTCTGCGCGAGGAGATGAACACGGGATATCAAGCAACGTTAACAGCTGATCGGAAAGCCGCCATTCAACAATTGCGACAATTTTTGCAGAGTGGGGAGGAACAAATTGACGTTATTGAGAAAGAAATGTACGAGATTCCCAAGCGAGAGGGGATGGATGAGAAGGAGCTCAAGATGGCGCAGCGAGCCTTTTTTACAGACGTGTACAATTTGTTGATCGGTAAAGACACCGGTCCGCGATTGTCTACGTTTTTATGGGCCATTGATCGTCAAAAAGCGCTAGAACTCTTAGACGTATCGTAATATGCCATAATCAACCCCTGCTTTGCGGGGGTTTTGGTTTGTGTACACACGTATTCCTTGACAGGGTGTTGGAAATGACATAGATTTCTATCCGACCTTATCGGTCGGCGGAAGAAATCATGGACGTTGTAAAGCCTGTTTTATTGAGACTGATTGGCATGTTCGTGGACAGCAAGGGGGTCTGGGAGCTGGTTGTTGGCTGGGACCAGGAGGCGCGGGCCTGCACGCTGCGGGAGATCCTGCGGCGGGCCTGGATGTGTTACCGGCTGGCGGACCAGCTGGACCGGGTAGGACTTCTGACGGAGGCACTGAGAACACCATCCGTGGTAATTCTGCCACGTCTCAGCTTCATCAACGAGGCGGAACGCCTCTTGGATGCGCAGGCGGAAGTGGCTTACATGGCCACACACAAGGCGTGTCCGGCGCAATGTCCGCGCGAATTGTTCTATGATGAGGGACCACCTACCCAGCACGGCGTGGTGTCCATCGAAGCCTAGCGGAACACGTCCGCCTTCACAGCGAGAGCCGTCCTGGCCCTCGCTGAATTTTTTGAAGCCTCTGTGATAAGATAGAAACATGATGCAGGACCAGAAACAGCGGGCAATGCAGGCTATTCACAAGGAACTTGTGGCCTTTCATGTATCCCCGTTGTATGAAGAACGGATTCAAAGCGGGATGCAGCCCGTAATAGGAGAAGGATCATTGCAGGCGCGCGTGGTGTTTATTGGAGAGGCACCCGGCAAAAAAGAGGCGTTGTCCGGCCGGCCGTTTTGTGGAGCATCCGGAAAAGTCCTAGATCAACTACTGGAAGAATCCGATTTGGCTCGTGAAGACGTGTACATCACGAACATTGTAAAAGATCGACCGCCCAATAATCGAGATCCAAAGCCTGAAGAGATAACGCTCTATGGACCATTTTTGGACAGGCAGCTCTTCATTATTCAACCACAGATTATTGCAACGCTTGGCCGATTTTCTATGGAGTATATCCTGCGTCGTTATGGATTGGAGGATCAACTGAGATCGATCTCCGAGGCACACGGTGTTGCCCATACGGCTATCACGGATTTTGGCCCTGTGTGTATCCTGCCGCTCTACCACCCGGCGGTTGCTGTGTATAATAGAAAGAGGTTTGACGAGCTGCTTACGGATATGCAATTACTCAACTCTTTTTACTCGCATTGAAAAATACGGTATGTCATGCGGATCCGTGGAAGTTATTTGCGGTGGAATGTTCTCCGGAAAAACCGAAGAACTATTGAGGCGTATGAGACGTGAGCAATACGCTCGACGCAGAATTCAGCTGTTTAAACATGGTTTTGATCAACGCTATACGGAGGGTCATGTAGAATCTCACTCATCGCTTAAACTTCCGTCGGAGGAAGTGACAACGGCGGCTGAACTGTTTGCTCAGGTTAAAACAGATACGCGTGTTGTAGGTATTGATGAGGTGCAATTCTTTGACGATGAGATTGTCTCTGTGGTAAATCAACTCGCAGACCGTGGCATACGCGTGATTGTTGCGGGACTGGACACGGACTATAAGGGTGTGCCATTTGGCCCAATACCTCATTTAATGGCAATCGCCGAGGACGTAACCAAGATTCGCGCTGTGTGCGTGCTCTGCGGCGGGCCCGCAAGCAGATCTCATAGATTAAGCAGAGAAGGAGATCAGGTGGAGGTGGGGGCTGCAGATGTCTATGAGGCTCGTTGCCGATCCTGTGACGGGCTCCATGTGTGTAATGTTTATCAATCACATTTTTATGAAACGACTCATTAGTATCCTGTTTGCCTTTATTTTGTTGGGTGCCGGCTGCGCATCGTCCACAACGGAATCAACCGTTGCACAATCAACCTGGTTTTTAACCCGTGTAGACGAGCAACCGCTGTACGCTTTTCGTCCGTATTGGCAGGCGCGTGTAGACTTTCCCTCCTACCCCGAGCGATCCCGTATAGATGGGAACGATCGCGTTTGGCTTCAAAATGTGGCTGCACCGGTGCGCGTGGAGGATTACCCCTACAAGACAACGATTGATTATTACGAGGGTGATGATTGGATTGTGTTAGACACGATTGCTTTTGATCCAAAATCCACCATGCCCTCCAGTGCGGAGCTGCGCCAAATAGGAGGCAAAACAATTGGAGTGATTCCAAACGGAACGGGCGCGTTTACGATGTATTTTCTGAAAACAGACGGTGGGCTGTTTCAAATCATTCCCTATCATGGAAGTGGGGTGAGTGACCAAGAGGTAGAAGCGCTGATGGGACAACTGGAAGATAACACATGATGCTGTACTACCTAGGGACACTGTACGAGGTGAGTCCATATAGGAAGTTTGACGAGCGATATATTTGGTTTGAGCAAGGATCATGTTTTGTATCCATGCCGCAGGGTGATGTGCAACAGATACGGCATTTGGTGAACAAATGGGTGGAGCGGGAGGCAAAGGTCTACCTTACACAACGCGTTCGTCAGTTGTCGCAGGAGACGGATTGGCACGTGCACCGTGTATCGTTTAGACGGCAATCCACTATTTGGGGGAGCTGCAGTAGTCAAAAAAATCTGAGTTTGAATTTGCAGTTGATTCATTTGGATCCCGCACTGATTGATTATGTGTTGATTCATGAGCTGGCGCATACACGAGAGATGAATCATTCAAGAGCTTTTTGGCATCTGGTGGCACAGCATTGTCCGGATTATCCACAGATAAAGCGCGCGCTCCTAGATGCACACAGAACAATAAAAGAGCACGCTCGGTAGGTTTGTGCGGCCTGCCGTGAATTTTTCTATCTGTGCTAAAATGCGCACATGTCGAATGTACTTGAAGGATTAAACGAGGAGCAATTGCAGGCCGTCACGCACACGTCCGGTCCGTTGATGATTATTGCGGGTGCAGGTACAGGCAAAACAACGGTTATGACACGCCGTATTGCTTGGCTTATAGAACAGAATCTGGCAGAACCGGATCAAATTTTGGCATTAACCTTTACGGAAAAGGCTGCCACAGAAATGGAAACTCGAGTTGACAGGCTGCTCCCGTATGGGTATGTGGATCTATGGATTTCTACGTTTCATGCGTTTTGTCAGCGGATCCTGTTGGAACACGGGTTTGATATTGGATTGACCAACGATGCGCAGCTTCTTACAGAAACGGAGGCCTGGTTACTTATACGCAATCATTGGGATCGTTTTGGTCTACACTACTATAAGCCACTTGGCAACCCAACAAAGTTTTTGCGTGCGCTGCTGACACACATTTCTCGGTTGAAGGATGAAGCAGTTGGACCCGAAGAATACAAAGCACACGTTGCATCGTTAACAGACATAGAGGAAGAAGAACGGTCTCGACTCATGGAGCTTGTACGAGCGTATGAGGTGTACGAGGCAATTTTGCACGAGCAGACGGTTTTGGATTTTGGAGGGCTTGTTTTGTACACGCTCAAATTACTGCGTGATCGACCATCTATCCTCAAACGGTATCAGCAGCAATTCCGATATGTGATTGTGGATGAGTTTCAGGACACTAATTGGGCGCAATACGAGATTGTTCGATTGTTGGCGGGCGAACAGCAAAATGTTGCTGTTGTGGGCGATGATGATCAAGCTATTTATAGATTTCGTGGGGCCTCTATCTCCAACATTTTGCAATTTGAGAAAGATTTTCCCGGAACTCAGCGTGTTGTACTTACCAAAAATTACCGTACCGTACAGCCGATTTTGGACAAAGCCTATGCTTTTATTGCACTCAATAATCCAAGAAGACTGGAAGTGTCGCTGCAGGAAACACACGGATTGTCTAAGAAGCTACAAAGTCAGGTCTCCGGAGAGGGGAGTATACGTCATCTTCATGCAGAGTCTCTTGCTGCAGAAGTCCAAATTGTCCTACGTGAGATGACGATGCTCAAGCAGTCAACGGACTGCGATTGGAGTGACATAGCCATTTTGGTACGAGCAAACGATCACGCGGATCCATTTTTGTCGGCGATGGATTCAGCCAGTATTCCGTATCATTTTTTGGCACGACGTGGCTTGTATAGAAAACCCATTGTCCTTGATGCCATTGCTCTGTTGCGCGTTATAGATGATCCGTTTGATTCCTCGAGCCTCTACCGCCTCTACGCACACCCACTTATTGGTATTTCGGAACAAGATCTGATTTCCGTTACGCACACGGCAAAGCAAAAAGGCGTGTCGTTAGTGGAGGCCATACATTTTTCCGAATGTGTTCTTTCACCCGATGGGGCGTCCCGTTTGCAGGAATGGTCGCAGTTTCTTAAGGAAATTCGACTCTCCGCAAATCGTCGTAACGCGCTAGAGGTTTTTGCAGAAGCCTTAAAACAGTCCGGACTTTATGGGGCCCTCTTACAATCGGACGAGGCGGCACAATGGGAACAGTCAAACTATCTCCAACAGTTTTACGAGCGTGTGCGGCGTTTTATTCAAACAAATAGGGATACGAGCCTCCATGCTTTTGTCCAAGAATTTGAACGAGAACGACTTGCGGGCGAGGAGGGAGGCCTTTCAATAGATACGCAGTCGGGACCAGATGAGGTGCAGGTGATGACGGTACACGGATCCAAGGGGTTGGAGTTTCGGTTTGTCTTTTTGTTGAATCTTGTGAATCGTCGGTTTCCGGCACAGCGTAGAACGGATCCAATTCCGTTACGGGAGGATTTAATCAGGCAACCACAAACCGATGGAGATTCGCACTTGGAAGAAGAACGTCGCCTCCTCTATGTTGGAATGACACGAGCCAAGGAACGACTCTATTTTACTTCGGCAGACGTATATAGCGGTACTCAGACAAAAAAAATTTCCCAATTTTTGTCTGAAATGGGGTACGAGAAGCCGGAGACGTCCGCAGTGTTTACAGGTTCCTTTTTGGATGCTGCAAGTACACCCGATCACCTTCTTACGTCCGGTATGACGTTGCCCATTCCCACAGTTTTTTCTTTTACCCAGCTTGTCACCTACGGTCATTGTCCCTTGCAGTATAAGTTTGCGCACATTCTCACTATTCCAACGTTCGGTGGCCCGGCGCTCAGTTTTGGAAAAACCATACATAATACACTCCAATTGTTTCTTGAAGACAGACTTCAATCGGTAGAAGGGGGAGGGCCAATAAAGCCGTTTCTGTCGGAGGAGGAACTGATCACACTCTACCACGAGCAATGGATTGAGGACTGGTATCAAGACACGTCCCAGCAGGACACATACAAGCGGGAAGGGGAAGAGAGCTTGCGCGCGTATTATCAGATACTCACAACACATCCACCGGAACCGCTCTTTTTGGAACGCGGGTTTACCATCAAAATAGAGGATATTATTATTCGAGGACGGGTGGATAGGATTGATCGTGTTGAGGGAGGAGTGGAAATTATTGATTACAAAACAGGAACACCCAAGACGCTCAAAGACCTGTCCACAACAGATAAGATGCAGCTTATGCTGTACCAACTTGCCGCAAAGGAATTATTTGGATTAGAGCCAAAACGCCTTACGTTCCATTACCTCAAGGATCATTCTCAGGTTTCGTTTTTGGCCACAGATGAAGAATTAACTGGCCTGAAAAAAACCATTCAAAAGCAGGTGGCTCGTATTCGGGATCGGCAATTTGATCCAACTCCCGGGTTTATGTGCCAACACTGTGATTTTAAGGAGATTTGCCCCTTTCGATCCATATGAAAAAACCGGAAAAATTGCTTGGAGACCTTTTGGGTGGCGCTCTTCAGAGAGCCGGCATTATGCAACAGGTGGGGGCCGCTATTATTGTGGAGGCGGCGGATCAAGCGTTGGAAGAACTTTTTGATCAGGGAATTTTAGAATATGCACGGTGTCGCGCCTACAGAGATAACGGTTTGTTGACTGCTTGCCGTCATGCGGCGGTTGCTCAGGGGATCAAGTTACGTAAAGGAGATCTTATCGCCGCTATAACTCGAAGGGTTCCACGAGCCGATATTCTAGAGCTGGAAATCGTCCACCGAACTTCGACCAACCGTAAAGCCGCGTGGTATGATTTGGAATAATGCAACTATGCCTCTCCGTTACACCATTCTCTTTATTGGTTTTGGAACGCTGCTTGCTATTGGTGGGCTGGTTGCGATTGTGTATTCTGTATCGCCGGCAGACCTTGTCTGGTGGGGGATGCTTGTTTTTTATGCGCTTGTTTTTTTGATAACACTTGGGACACTTACCATTCTAGGAACCGTTGTGCGCGTCAGATTCTTAAAAGCGGACATTCCAATTCGTCAGCTGACACGTTCCTTTAGGCAAGGTGTTTTCTTAGGGGTTTTGGCCTGTGTCGGCCTCTTTCTTTCTCATCTCCAACTGTTAACTACCTGGAGCCTGCTTCTTTTAGTACTTGCATTGGCCTTTTTAGAGCTTTTTTTCCTGACTTCACGGTCACGTGCAACATAGAGAGCATTTGTGTATAATCATCTTAGTAGAACAACAGGGGGACGTTGTCGTTATCCCTTTTTTCTTTTCCTATGTTTAAGCAATTGCTTGGAAAATTTTCAAAAGATCTTGGTATCGATCTTGGTACCACAAACACACTTGTCTATTCGCAAGAGAAGGGAATTGTGATTAATGAGCCATCGGTCGTGGCAATGAACTCACGAACAGGACAAATATTGGCTGTTGGACGAGATGCGCGCAACATGATAGACAAAACGCCTCCTCACATCTCAACGGTTCGACCGCTTATGAAGGGCGTGATTTCCGACTTTGAAGTTACGGAGAAAATGCTTAAATACTTTATTGACGTTGTGCATTCGGAAACGTTTACCTTTGTCCCACGCCCACGCGTTGTTGTTGGCGTTCCTTTGGAAATTACGGAGGTGGAGCGTAAAGCGGTAGAAGATGCCGTGTTATCCGCCGGTGCGCGCGAGGTGTTTTTAGTGGAGGCACCGATGGCCGCCGCTATTGGTGGACGTCTACCGGTCATGGAATCCGTAGGAAGTATGTTGGTAGATTTAGGTGGGGGAACCACAGAGATTGCCGCCGTATCTTTGGGAGGTGTTGTTACATGGAAGTCGCTAAGCGTCGCCGGTGAGGAGCTCAATAAAAATATTGTGCAATATGCACGGGATGCGTTTAATTTGCTTATTGGGGATAAGGTTGCAGAAGAGATAAAAATGAAGATTGGTTCTGCGGCAACGTTAAGTGAACCACTGGTGATCCCGATGAGAGGACGAGATTTGATTACGGGGCTGCCTCGCGAGATTGCGGTTAATGACACGCAGATTAGGGAGGCCATGAGTCGTTCTATCAAATTTATCATAGACAATATTAAGGCAACTCTCGAGGTTACGCCGCCGGAGCTGGTGGCAGATATTTATGAGCGAGGACTGATTCTTGTGGGCGGAGGGGCGCTCTTAACAAACCTGGATGAGGCGATTGCAAAGGAAATCCAGATCCCTGTTCGTATCGCAGATGACCCGCTGGCCTGTGTGGCACGTGGAACGGGTGCTCTGTTGGATAATCCGGCACTTTTGCATGACCTTGCCCTCCCGTCGGCCACGGATGATCGTCGATCTTTTTTATCTAAAATATGAGATCGAAATCCGTGGAATGGGGTGTTCGTTTTGCCATGATTGCGGTTGCTGCTCTGGTTTTGGCCGTCTTGGCTCGCACAAATATTGTTCGGGGGGCGAGTGGGCGTTTTTTGAGCTGGATTGAGTCTCCGTTTACGATCGTCTCGGACGCTGTTGGAAACCAGGGGGCCGTTGTCTTTTCTTCTCGACAAGAGTTAATCGCAGAACTACAGGAACGTGAGGAGCAAGTTTTACAACTCGCCAAAATCGCCGCTCGTTGGGAGCAGGCGGAGCAAGAGAGAGACCAAGCGCTCCTCTTTTTAGGGTACAAGAGCGGCTCGTCAGAGATTATGGTACCGGCTAAGATACGCGTACGGTCGTCAATACGAGATTCCGACAGCGTCCTTATAGACAAAGGAGCCGTAGACGGTATTAAAACGCAGCAAGCTGTTATTACGGGCGATGGTGCTCTCTATGGCTTGGTTGGTGAGGTCTTCGCTCAAACGGCGCGAGTTGTTCGCCTCACAGATCCAACGGTTGTTCTTGGAGGGCGGCTTTTGGATTCCGAGCAAACGTTGGGTGTTATGGAGGGTGGTTTTGGACCCGTCGTTCGCATGGCCTATGTTGCACAAGATACGGACGTTCATTTAAACGATGTCATTGTTACGTCCGGCGTGGATCCGTTTGTGCCCGCTGGGATTGTGATCGGACTTGTGAATGCGATTGAGGAAGATCCAAATGCGCCCTTTTTAACACTGTATGTAGAGCCGCTCGCACAAGTACAAAAAACCCGTCTCGTGGGCGTTATTCAGTCGCCCCTATGATGCGCTTTTTATTGCACACACTCCTTCTTCTTACCTGCCTGGCAGTGGAATATGGGTTTATTCATGGTCTTGCGGTGCCCTGGTCGCTTATTCCGCTCTGTCTGGCAATTGGGGTCTTCTTTGTGTTTACGCTTCACGTGGATCTTGGGCTGTTTTGGTTCGTGGGAGTCGGGTTTGTGTCGGATTTACAATCAATGCATCCCGTTGGTGAAACCCTGATCGGCGCTCTGGTTGGAGGATTACTTATTTATGTTGTGCAGCAACACATTTCGCATAGCTCTCTTTACTCAGTCATGATACTCGGGGGCGGGGTCTCCTTTGTTTGGCTGATGAGTTCTCAGGTACTGAGGCTTCTATTTGGCAGTTCTGCCACGTTTGAGTTTGGTATGATACTGGAGGAGGTCTTGTTTGCCATGCTATTGTCGGCAGTGCTTTTGTTAATTATTCCGCGTGTGCAAAAACGCGTGAGTCGTACAATACGCCTACAGCCATGAGTCAAAAAACACCATTTTTTATACAGCCGCTTGATCATCTCGGAGCCCTCACGGTTCTCCAAGAAGACGTTGATTTTGCCGATACGTTGGGACAGAGCTATCGTAATCGCGCAGAACCGGATTTTATGGGAACCTCCATAAGTGGTGCACGGTGGAAATGGGCAGGCATTGGCATGGCTTGTATCTTTCTTGTTTTACTTGGGCGGTCTGCACAGTTGCAAATCTGGCAGGGG
>DOMJ01000049.1:0-459 GCA_003509895.1 Candidatus Uhrbacteria bacterium
GACACAACAAACCCAAATGAGCTCGCGTTTTGTTGGATTTTGGATTTTCCGATGTTTGAAACGTTGGAAGATGGGTCCATCCAGTCTATGCATCATCCGTTCTGTTCGGTAAAAGAAGAAGACAAGGAAAAACTGATGAGTGGGGAAGACATGATGAGCATTCGGGCCAACGCCTACGACCTTGTATTGAATGGTTTTGAATTAAGCTCCGGTTCTATTCGAATCCATACGGCAGAAATGCAAAAGCGTATTTTTGAATTACTTGCTATAAGTGAGGAAGAGCAACAAAGCAGGTTTGGTCATATGTTGGAGGCCTTTACGTTTGGAGCACCTCCGCACGGCGGGTTTGCACCAGGCATTGATCGTATTGTGATGTTGTTGATGGGCGAGCCAAATATTCGAGAAGTGATCGCGTTTCCAAAAGACGGTCACGCCAAGGATTTGATGATGGATGCACCG
>DOMJ01000049.1:509-24734 GCA_003509895.1 Candidatus Uhrbacteria bacterium
AGGATTTGATGATGGATGCACCGGGGCCATTGCCACAACAGACGCTGGAGGAGGTTCATATTCAACTCAAAGATGCGTAAGGAGTACGCCGTACAAGGAGAAGTCTTCCAAGGGCCGTTGTCGGTCCTTTTGGAGTTGATAGAAAAGCAAGAATTGGTGATTAGTGACGTGAGTCTTGGATCGATCACGGAGGATTTTTTGCGGCACATTGAGCAAGTCGAGCATATTGCGCCACACGAGGTGGCAGACTTTTTGTTGGTTGCGGGACGGTTGTTGTATTTAAAGTCAAAATTGTTGCTGCCGGGGTTAACGATGGAAGAAGATGAAGAGGTGGATTTGGCCGGACAATTAAAACTGTATCAACGGTTTGCTGAGGCGGCGGCTGTGATTGCCGATCGTGCGGCATCGCAACGGGTAGCGTATAATGGGCCAAGGGCCAAGATTGAGGTTCCGGAATTTAGTCCACCAACACTCACGGGGGAGGCGTTAGCAGAGGCCGTGTTTAACCTGACGGAGCGCGTGCGACCATACGTTGATTTGCCGGAAAAAATGCTGCAGAGAACGGTTACGGTGGAAGAGAAGATAGAACAACTCAAAGCACGCATTCAAAAAGAAGCCACGACCTACTTTCATGATCTCACGCAGAGAGGATCACGCGCAGATGTGGTAACCAGTTTTTTGGCGCTGTTGGAGCTGTTAAAACAGGATATTCTCCGTGTGGAACAAAAAGGACATTTTGATGACATTGCTATTACACGAGTATGAACACTCTCACACGCAATTTAGAAGCTGTCCTGTTTGCCGCGGGAAAATCCATGAGTAAAAAGCAGTTGCAGCAGGTGTTGTCCGTAGATGAGGCTGGTCTGCGTTCCGTTTTGGATCATACGGCACAGCATGTAAATCAAGAGGGGTCTGGCATCCGCTTATTTGAGTCGGAGTTTGAGGTGGCGTTGGTGACGGATCCGGATGCCGCTGATCTTGTGCGTGATGTTTTGCGCAAAGATGTGACGGGTGAGCTTACGAAGCCTTCCGTTGAGACGTTGGCGATTATTGCGTATCGCGGTCCCATCACAAAACCGGAGTTGGAGCAGGTGCGGGGAGTCAATTGTTCTTTGATTTTACGCAATTTATTGATTCGTGGATTGATTGAGGAGGTCCAAGAAAAGCGACAGATCACATACGTGGTGACCATGGAGTTTTTACAACATTTAGGGTACGAACGTGTGGATGCGCTGCCGGATTATGTTGCTCTGCACGAGCATACATTGCTCAGTGCTCTTATGAAACAAAAAGAGTAGCATGCGTGTAAATGCCGTTGTCAACGTGTTGCTGGCGCTCGTTTTGACGCCGTTTGCCATAACTCCTACCTCGAGTCCGTCTTCTGTTTTCTTGTCTGATCTTATTGCGCGGTCGGTGCAGAGAGAAACAGGTGTTTTGCCGGAGGCGGGGCATAGGGGACCACAACGGATTGACGTGCACAGTTTAGGAGTCGTTACAGATGCGCCAAGCGTGTTGATTCGTGATGTGCAAACGGGTGTGATTCTTATGCAGCGTGGGGAAACCATTAAGCGACCCATTGCCAGTATTACAAAACTCATGACGGCGCTTGTTTTACTGGAAGAATACACGTGGAACTGGGAGGACGAGGCAACGGTTATACGGGAGGATGTTACGATCGGTGGACGCTGGTATTACAGATTCAGCGATGCGCTCACAATGGAAGATTTGTTTACCATGATGTTGGTTGCGTCGGGTAACAATGAAACACGCGCGTTAATACGAGAGGTCGGGGCTACGCAGAATACGTTTGTGTCGCAGATGAATACAAAGGCACAGGAACTCGGTATGCGTCATACCACGTTTGGTGATCCGATCGGTCTTGACCCACAAAATGAGGCAACCGCACAGGATGTGATGATCCTGTTGAACGAGGCGCTGCAACATCCCGAGATCGCCTCGCGTGTGGCAACGGGCACGGTACATACGGTGTCCGGATTGGGAAACGTCTATGATGTAGAGGGGACAAACGAGCTATTCCATTCTTTTTTAAATCGTGCGCCGTACCAAGTACTTGGTGGAAAAACAGGGTCGTTAGACGAGGCCGGTTACTGCTTAACGACGCGTATTTCTCGAGACGGCCATTTGGTAGACGTGGTGGTGTTGGGAGCCAGCCAGCCGGAAGCGCGATTTTCTGATGCGATTGATTTGGTGAGTTGGGCGTTTGATGTTTTTTCCTGGGATCAATAAATATGATTCAGACGATTTTACAATTTTTTGAGGGTGTATCTCCTGCGTGGACCACCATACTGATTGCCGCAATGCCGATTGTAGAAGTACGAGGGGCGGTGCCGGTCGCGCTTGAGTTACTGCATCTACCGGTCGCGTTGGCAATGCTCTATTCTTTTTTGGGTAGTCTGATTCCGGCGATTCTCTTGCCGACGTGTTTGGAGATCGTAGAGAAGCCGTTGCGCAAACAGTTTTTGATTGTTGATCGCTTTTTTGTGTGGGTAAAGCACCACGTGGAACACAGGTATACAGATAAATATCGCACCATGGGAGCCCTTGGTTTGATTGTATTTGTTGCCATTCCGTTGCCCATGACCGGTGTTTGGACGGGGGCGTTGGCGGCATGGCTCTTTTTGATTCCAAAACGCTATGCAATCCCTGCTATTTTTGTTGGCACGGCGCTTGCAACACTGATTGTAACGGGAGCTACCGTTGGCGGTTTTGCGTTGTTTCGCGCGGTGGTATGAAGATAGGTATTGATCTCACCTGGCAGACAGATAAACCGGCGGGCGTGGAGACAATGGTGGGGGAGGTTCTTATGGAACTCGTCTCTCGGAAAGAAGTTCAATTGATGGTTTTTGTTTTACGAGGTTCAACACGCGTTTACAAAGGAATCTCTGTGCGCGAGGTACGCTCCGGGTGGTTGCGTCATGTGGATCTGTACTTGATGATCAGAAAAGAGTCGTTGGATGTGCTTTGGCAGGTGGGAGGGTGGCTGCCACTTTTTTTTCCGCACAAACTCAAGACGATTCAAACCGTGCATGACCTCATTTCTGCGGATCATCCTGCATGGTTTCCGCAAACAGGATTTTCTGCCCGGTGGTCTTGGTATATGCGCGTTGGAAGATCTTTAAGGCGCGCAACGGTGATTCACGCCATTTCTCATTGGACGGAGAAGCAAATAATGCGGTTGTTCCCAGATACGCGGGGTAAGATCATAGCAGCGTACCAGGGCGTGTCTGCACCGGATCAGATTCGCACGGAACAGATTCCAAAGTATATTCAAACGCCTTTTATTGTGATTCTTGGTACGATCGAACCACGGAAGAATATTCCGCTTGCCTGTGAGGCGTTTTTATTATTTGCACAGGAACACCCTGATCCGCACTTGGTGTTTGTGGGAAAAAGAGGATGGAAAGCGGAAGAATCGTTGATGGCGATTGAGACATTGCAAAAGGCATTGCCTGGTCGTGTGCATGTAGAATTTTATGTGACGCATGCCGAAAAATGGGCGCTTTTGTCCGGGGCGTCGGCCGTGCTGATGGTGTCTCATGCCGAGGGATTTGGGAGACCTCTTGTTGAGGCAATGAGTGTAGGAACGCCGGTGATTGCATCGGCTAACTCGGCAATGCAAGAGGTGGTAGAGGACGCAGGAATTTTGGTGCCGCCGGACGACGTGCAAAAAACAGCACGAGCCATGTGGCGTGCTTTGTATCATCCAACACTTTCTGATCGTCTGATTGAGCTGGGGTCTGAACGAGCAAAACGATTCTCAACCAAACAGATGGTGGATTGCGTACTGGAGACTATAAACAAAACAACCTCGTAAGAGGCTGTTTTTACTAGAAGAAGCGTTGTAGAAACAAGATAACGACGAGTTGGCCCAAGAGCCCGTAGCGCAGAGGAACATCACCCGACCTGTCCGACACCATGTTATGAAAGAAAAAGTGAAATTTGTTAAACCACTCCAGAGATTTTACGTCCCATGCCTCGTAAATACCATTAATAAAGTCGGGTAAAACAGAACCAATAATACCCATGGCAATGGCAAAGGAAAGTGTATGGTCCGGAGAATAGGAGAACATAAGCGAGATAACAATCAGAGCCGCGATGGCGTCCATAATCACAAAAGCGATGGCGCGTTTTTGAGCGGTTTTTGTTTTGTGTCCTTCGTAGAGTTCGCGATCCCCGTGAGGGATAATGTCTACAAGTAAATGTGATACAAAACCCAGCGAAAAGGCCATGTAGGGATTGCCTGTGGCTCCACCGATAATAGCGCCAATAACGGCATGCGTGGTTAACGTCATAGTCGATGGGAGTATAACAAATTGACCGTTTGGATCAACCTTGGTTGTGGATGTTTTGGGGCCTATTGTCTCTCGCTCCCTCAAAGCAAAACACCCTTTTCAGGGTGTCTTCCTTTGGTGGGCGAAGAGGGAATCGCCCTCACCTCTCAGCTCTGCAGAGCTTCGGGTTCCCCGGCGGAGCCGGGTCAGGCTTTTCGCCTGAGGGTCCGGGCCTCGCGATGCGTCGTGGTCGCCGCATATCGCTCCGGCCGTTCGATTCCGTCCAATAGGCCTCAAGGGTCTATTGTCTCTCGCTCCCTCAAAGCAAAACACCCTTTTCAGGGTGTCTTCCTTTGGTGGGCGAAGAGGGAATCGAACCCTCACACTGTCGCCAGTACAGGATTTTGAGTCCTGCGCGTCTACCAATTCCGCCATTCGCCCGCTCAGTGTGCGTATCATGCCTGTATGCGGAACAAAGTTCCGTTTCTTCTATGGGCGAGGGCACTGTACCCTAATTCCTCGTGCGCGTCAACGGCTATTGACCCATCCGGCTATTCTTGGTATAGTGCCGCATGTCAGCGAGGCGGGGTAGCTCAGCTGGTTAGAGCGCAGGCTTCATAAGCCTGAGGTCGGGAGTTCAAGTCTCCCCCCCGCTACCACAAACCCTTTGGGTGTGGCATCGGGGCCAGAGAGTTACAGCTTTGTTTGCAATAATATCGCGGGGTAGAGCAGCCAGGCAGCTCGCCAGGCCCATAACCTGGAGGTCGTGGGTTCAAATCCCACCCCCGCAACCAAAAACATCCGTCGCAGACGGATTTTTTTGTTGAAAGGGAGGATTTGAATCAGAGGGGCAAAACTATGATAAAATGACTCTACTATGTCAACAGAACGACCATCCTTTGATGACACACATCGCATTTCACCTCGAGCAGAACGAGATAAAGAGATCATGATCGATGTGGCGCGTAAGATGCATGAAAATCAGCAAAGTAAGTGGGAACGTTTGTCATCAAAGGAGATGAATGCTGTGGATCGAGTCATTATCGATCACGCCCAAGCTGCATTAGAAGTTTATTTGCGTCACACGTATCCCGAGGCTATTCTCAAACCCTACGATGCCGTTGTCGTAGATGATAGTAATCACTTTATCCCTCATGGTGGAGTGAGTCTGGAACGATTTGAGGATTCTCTGTATGGAGATGCCCAACTCTTTTTATCGGCTCTACATGAATCTTCGCACGCGCAATCCTACTCTGATTCGCTCGTCCTGCGAGATCAAATTGTACGCCGCATTGGTTTTGGTATTTTGATCACAGCTCCAAATCGGCAAGAAAGTTATTTTGTTGGGTTGAATGAAGCAATGACCATGGCGATTGAATACAGCACGTATCATCTCTTGCCAGACAATAACCACCACGCAGAAGCGATAAGCGATCGTGCACAGGAGATCTTACCTTCTGTATCGGATCCGGTTGAGAGGCAGTGTTTGGAACAGCTGCCAGAGATGGCAACGATCCTTCCAAACGCGGAAGGGGAATATGAAGTGCTCACTACGTATTACCAGGATTATCTTATTTTTGCGACGTTAATGAATCATATTGCGGAGGCGTTGCCAGATGAGTTTGCCAATTCGGAGGTCGTGCAGGAATTATTTGGTCGTGCCTATTTCTCGGGAGATTTAAAAGAAGTAAAGCGAATTATGCGAGATGTGTATGGTTCTCGAGGTATGCAGGTGTTGGCTCAGTGGACTCCTACACATCGTTCTTACTCGCGTGAAACGCTTTTTCGACTTAAGGATTTTATCCGAACAGGCACGATCGT
This sequence comes from Candidatus Uhrbacteria bacterium, assembly GCA_003509895.1. Taxonomy (GTDB): domain Bacteria; phylum Patescibacteriota; class Patescibacteriia; order UBA9934; family UBA11717; genus UBA11717. The sequence continues at coordinate 6,623 of DOMJ01000049.1, forward strand.
TGATATTGATAGTTTGATAAAAGAATTACACGTTTCTAAATGTTCTACATGTGGAGAAAAGACGGGTGGGAGTGTGTGCATCCATTGTGCGACGCCCAGACGTGAAGAAAAAGAGGTTCAAGATGCAGTTGAATGTAAATTTTGTGGATCGTTCATAGGGGTCTCGAACGGTGTTTGCCGTGAGTGTGGTTCATAAAAAAAGGTGTCCCCCCGCACAGAGGTGGTGCAGGGGGAGCAAGAGATCTCAACCTAGAGGAAGATCATGAACACCCCGCGAAGGATGTGCGAGGTGGTGTCTTCCTGAGGAGCTACATGGTACTGGAGGCCAAAGAGCATCGGCCCGATCGTTGCCGTGACCTGCGGGCCAAAGGTCACGCCGGCGTTGAGCTGTTCCACCTGGAACCCCACGTGGAGTGGGAGCTTCCACGGAGGTGTGAAGCTCGCTTCGTAGTAGCCAAAGTAGTCATGGACGCCCTCGGCGAAGTAGCCATCTCCCTCCAGGAAGATGGCGATGGCGTCGTCCAGGAGGTTGATGCCGAACCAGAGCGACGCTAGCGCCGCTGCGCCTCCGCTTGGCGTCCAGTGCCCCGCCACCCCCACCTGGGGCGCGAACCAGACCGTGGCGTGCTCCTCCTTGAACGTGAACTTGGGCCCCACGTACCCGAACAGGGCGTGGGTGCCCTCCTCGGGAACCCAGAACAGGTGCCCCGACGCACGCATGGAAACGTGCTCCGCCTTGTCTATGGCGGGGCTCTCGGCGTGGACCACGGACAGCACCTGGAACGGTGCCAGGGTGTCCGCGAGTGCGGCGGACGTCAGGACGATCAGAACCAGAAAGGACAGGGAAAGGCTGCGAATCATGGGTTTCTCCCTGGAACGGGGTGAATCGCGGGCAAGCCCTATCCTATTTTGATCTCTTTGTCCAGTGCCCATGTTCGTCCACAGGCTACGATCCACGCATTTGCTATACTTATGAGGTGTTACACACTATGGTGCAAGTCTACGCAATCGTAAACCAGAAGGGAGGAGTTGGAAAAACCACCACGACCTTAAATCTGGGGGCGTATTTGGCTGCGGCCGGTAAGCGCATACTGATTGTGGATTTAGACCCGCAAGCCAATGCTACGTCGGGTTTGGGCATTAATCATCAAGAGTTGGAGCATGGTCTCTATAGCGTGTTGATTGGTGAAAAAAATTTGTCAGACGTGCGATTTCAGACACCACACGAGGGACTCCATGTGGTTCCAACGAGTCAGAATTTGGCTGGGGCAAGCATAGAGCTTGTTGGGCAAGAACACCGTGAGTTTAAGCTTTCGCAAGCGCTTTTAACCGTTGCGCACGAATACGACTATGTGTTGATTGATTGCCCGCCGTCGCTTGGCCTTCTGACACTCAACGGTCTCGTGGCTGCCGATCATGTGGTCATTCCGATTCAGGCGGAGTATTACGCCTTGGAGGGATTGGGTCAGCTATTGCGAACCATTGAGTTGGTGCAGGAAAATTTGAAGCCGGAACTTAATGTGTTTGGCGCGGTGATCACCATGTTTGATTCGCGAACAAAGTTGTCTAAAGATGTGCTTACAGAACTCTACAAACATTTTCCAAACAAAATATTTCGTTCGGTGATTCCACGTTCTGTGCGGTTGGCGGAGGCTCCCAGTTTTGGTCAAACAATTCTCGGTTACGATCCGGGAGGAAAAGCGGCGCGCGCCTACGAGCGACTTGCACACGAGTTTCTTCTGCGAGATGAACAGAATGCTCATGAATCGACAGTATGAAAAAATCAACAGGTCTCGGAAAAGGTCTTGGTTCGCTCATCCCGGATAGATCGCAGAGTGCGGGTCTTGGAGGAGGAACGCTTGAAAAAGTTATCAGTGTCTCCACGCATCCGGAAACAACGTCCGGACGTGTTTTGGAGGTTTCGGTAAACGCGATTGTCCCAAACCCACGACAACCGCGCACCTATTTTAGCCCAAGTGAATTAGAGGATTTAATTGCGAGCATAAAAACGTACGGCATTATTCAACCGCTCGTTGTTACGCAGACACAAGACGGGTATGAGTTGATTGCGGGTGAGAGACGTTTGCGATCGGCCAAGGCGGCCGGATTGGAAATGGTTCCCGTGGTTGTTCGCACGGCAACAGAACAAGAGAAGTTAGAACTCGCGCTGATTGAGAATATTCAACGGCATGACTTGAGTGCCGTGGAAGAGGCACGTTCCTATCGGGCGTTGATTGAGTCCTTTGATCTTACCCAAGAAGATGTGGCCAAGCGATTAGGAAAGAGTCGGAGCGCCATTGCCAATACGGTTCGTTTGTTGGAGTTGAATGAGGAGATGTTACAGGCGTTGCAGGAAGGAGAGATTACCCGTTCACATGCGCGAGCACTCCTTGCTCAACAAGACCTTGTATTACGTGATCAAATGTTTTTGCAAATGTTGGGCGGTGGGATGACGGTCCGAGAGGCGGAAGCGTTGTCAACGGTCAAACAGTCTCGCAAGAAGATTCCTGTGGTGCAAGATCCCAATCTGGCCGAACAAGAGCGATCGCTGGAAGCGATTTTTGGAACAAAGGTTCGTATAGAAGAAAAACCCAACGGAAAGGGACGTGTGGTAATTGAGTACTACTCAAAGGATGATTTGTTTACCATCTTAGACCTTGTTGGAACGATGCAGATCTAAAAACAGTTGCCTTTCGGCAACTGTTTTCTTGAGGTTATTTTTTCATCATGTTGTCAATCCATTGTTTGACCTTACTCTTGGTTGCAGATCGAATTTTGTTGCGTGCCTGACTCGTTTTTACAAACTCGAGCCATTCTGGGTTTGGGTGACGTCGTGATTTGTTGGTAATGATCGTACACATGTCGCCCGACTTTAATTCTGTATTAAGCGGTACGGTTTGATCGTTGACCTTTGTTGCCACACAAGCATTGCCAATTTCTGTGTGAATGGCATAGGCAAAATCAATGGGTGTAGAACCTTCCGGTAAGTCGATCACATCTCCCTCAGGCGTGAGAACAAAAATACGGTCTTGAAACATATCAAGTTTTACTTCCTCGAGCCGTTGCAAGAAATCCTGACCCGCCGCCATTTCTTTTTGGATGTGAGCCAACTCATCTATCCACGGCATGGTTTTGCGAGGCTTTTGATCACCGTTGGCCTTATAGTGCCAGTGGGCCGCTATTCCGTATTCGGCGTGATCATGCATCTCTTTTGTGCGAATTTGAAACTCAACAATGCCACAGGTTTCATCAAACACGGTTGTGTGGAGAGACTGGTATCCATTTGGTTTTGGTTGAGCAATGTAGTCCTTAATGCGGCCTTTTAAAGGTGGCCAATGCGCATGAAGCACGCCCAAAACAGCGTAGCAATCGGCAATATCGTGAACAATAATACGAATCGCAACAAGATCGTAAATTTTATTCACGTCTTGATGATAGCGAGAAAGTTTTCTCCAAAAACTATACAAAAACTTTTTGCGACCCATGACGTCTATCGCGTGAATTCCCGCACTTTCCAGAAGGCGTTTTGCTTCTTGAATCGTTTTTGCCAAATCTCCCTCGCGCAACATAACGGTTTTATCGAGTAGCTCCTTTGCTTCTTTATAGGCGCCTGGCTCCGCATACTCAAAGGCCGCATCTTCTAACCGTCCTTTCATATCTCCCATTCCTAGCCGACTGGCGATAGGTGCATAGATTTGTAATACCTCCTCGGCGATGCGTGCGCGTTTTTGAACAGGTCGCGCGTACAGCGTCTCGGCGTTATGGAGACGATCGGCAAATTTAATAAAGACGACGCGAACATCCTCCGCCATCGCTAAGAACATCTTTCGTAGATTTTCGGCGTAGCGTTCAATCCCACGGTATTTTACTTTTCCGAGTTTGGTAACACCTTGTACCATGTTGGCAATGTCTTCGCCAAAAACACGCGCGACGTCTTCTAATGTTGCAGACGTATCTTCCGGAACATCGTGCAAGAGGCCGGCGGCAATCACATTCAGAGGAAGTTCCATTTCGGCGAGTCGGACGGCGGTTGCAATGGGGTGCACGAGGTAAGGGGCTCCGGTGTATCGACGTTGTTCCCCGTGTGCCGTTTTGGCAAAATCGTATGCTTGGCGTACCAAATCTAAGTTTGGGTCCTGATAATGCGCGTAAATTGTGCGCTCAAGATCCTCCCAGCTCCACAGGCGTTCTTTTGGGATGTTTGTTTCCATACAAAGGATCGTAACCTAGCAAAATTTTGTTGTAAAGGGAGTGGTCGTGGGGTAGACTAGCAGTATTGAATAATACGCATACGTGTATGGCAAAACGTTCCAAGAAAACACGCAGAGATAAAGTGGCAGAAGGCGTGGAGCCGGGGGTGCCTGTGGTTGAAGAAGAACCAATTGTAGAGCCGCAAGATACGCGATCGGAAAAAGAAAAAAAGGAGCAAGCGAAGAAAGCTCAAGACAGACGATTGCAACTCGATTTGCAGTCGAGTTATCTGTCTAAGCGCATTCGGGATGCGCTTGCGCGAGTGAACACCGGGCGCCGTTCGGCTGGGCAAGTGGCGTTTGAGGTGAATCAACAATTACGTGGTCTTGTTCCATTGTATCAAAAATCCGAGCTGGTAACAGACGCCATGACGGACGAAGAGGTGGATGCACAGCGCTTGGATTTGCTCGTGATTCCAGACGGAAAATCGGCAGATGAAGTGGTGAGAGAAGGTCAGAATAAATTGGAGCGTGCGTTAGGGAAGATTCGATCTGCTGTAGATATCTCGCCAGAAGATCGGGAAATTGTAAATCGGGAACGGCTGCCGGAGAAGGTTGGACTCATACGGCGCACACGCGGGATTGAGCGAGGGATTGGGCGTTTGCGATCAAAATGGCAGTCAGGAGGGCCGGGTATACCAAAAAATGGAGCAGAAGCGGTTGCCGTATTAAAACCCTTTATTGAGAGTTCTGTAGATACGTTGCGTATTGCCTCTGATGGGGATCCTGCAGAGGCAAAACAATTTTTGGACCAGCTCTTACAAGAGATCTTTGTGACGCCGACGATACGCGAGGCCTACGTGCTCACACGAGAAAAGTTGCAGGTGGTCCATCATCTTGTTGTACAAAATCTCAGTGGTGATCATGCCCGAGAACGTGGATTGATTGAAGATGTGTTGGATGAGGAAGATGCGTGGCATGAGCGTGGGCGTCAAAAAAATAAGGTGGCAGACGCGGCGTGGAATCGAGTGTATAAAAAAGCGCGCGAGGAGGCACAGGCAGCCATCAAAGCGCTAGATGATGCACGCAAGGCGGCGCATGGGGCGGCGGGAGATGCAACGGCGACAGGATCAGAAACGGTGGTAGATCCTCATCCCAATACAGAGGAAGATGTAGATGTTGTGGAAACGGACGTGACCACTCCGCGCCAAAAAAACTCCCATATGAATCATGGGGTGGCAGAAGAGGCGGTTGTGGACCAAGGACCTTCTACTGAAACAGAAACAAAACGACCCTCGGCGGACCTTGCAGAAAAAACACAGCGCCTCAAGGAATGGGACATATTGCTGCGTCAATTTGAGGCCGCACAAGCTTTTTTGTTGAACCCGGAATTTGCAAACGATTCGGAGATTGCGGATCATGATCGTGCGCGCACCGTGAATGATATTGTAAGACGCGCGCTCCTGACAGCCGAACAGACAGGTGTACACGCGTCGGATCGCGACGTGTTGCGTGGTCTCACGGTATCGGCAACAGATGTTCAGGGAAAAGATTGGCAAAAAATGTTGTGGGAGATTGGAAGAACACTTGGACAATTGAGATCACGTTCGTTGCATCAATTACAGATCACCATGGAGGAAGAGGTGGCTGCGGGCGGAGCATTTGATGCCTCTCGCACATCGGAATCAAAAACGGTTGCAGGCGATCATGCTGTTGGAGAAACACAAGAACCTGTATCGGAACAGACGTTTGCGCAATACTGGGAGGAGATGCAAACAGAAGATTCAGCGTATGCCCAAGAGCTCGGCATAGATGGTGCGTTGAATCTCTGGGAATCTGTAGCGGGAGCCGTGAGAGAAGATGCGGAAGAAGAACTCTTGCCTTGGGATGCGGAAACCGTTGCGGAACGGATTGACCAAATTGGGACAAAGCAACTCACAGACGTTTGGAAAGGGACAGATACGTTTGGTGTGCCTAAACAAACGCCGGAACCTCTTACACAAGAGCCTTCCATTGAGTTGGAAGACACGTTGGAGATGCCAACCGTGGAAGAGCTGGCGGAGGAATTACTGGATATTGGTTCACCGGAGGATTCTCCGGAAGTGCTTTGTGAGAATATTAAAAAAGCATTTGAATCGTTGTTTAAGAAGCGTTACGGAGAGCAGACACCGGACGGAACGATTGTGACGCGTGGAGAACAAGCGGGCTTTACGGGGGTTCCGGGCGTGCGCATTGATTATATTTCTAATGAGAAAAGAGGGAGTAAAAGCAATGAAGATCGTGTGGTTGTGTCTGCGGATGGATTAACATTTGCCGTGATAGATGGAATGGGGGGAGCAGGGAATGGCGATGTGGTTGCCGATGTGTTGGCGGCCCACGTGGCGGCGGGGGAAGACGCGGATGTGTACGAGGCGGTCGTGGCGGCACAGCGAGAACTGTTCCACATGGAGAAGGTCGGACGGATTAATGAGAGGAGTGGAGCCTGTTTTGCGACGGGGGAAATCAAACTCAACGGAGAGGACGTTGTGTTGGATACCATGCATATGGGTGATGTGAGAATTGTTGTTCGTCGTGCGGACGGAACATTGGAGTTTGTTTCTAAAGATTTTTCGCTTGTTCAAGAGATGGTTGATGCGGGGATGATTACGGAGGATGCAGCCCTGTATCATAATGATCGCAATATTGTCTCTAGTGCTGTTACGGCGAGGTGTACACCAAGGCGCAACGATGATTTGTATGGAGAGCAAAGGTATAAGATACAAAAGGCGGCTAATAACCTTATTGCACGCGGGATGGATCCGCAACAGGTTCAGGATGCCATGCAAAAAGCCTGGCTGGAACTTACGAAAGATTTGGAAGAAACAGATCGAATTGGACGATCAACGGTTCTCCTACGTGAGGGAGATGAGATCTTTGCATTAACGGACGGGTATACGGATAACTTTACAACGGAGGAATGGTTGAACATTTTGGATGACAATAATGGAGACCTTGGGGCGTTAGACGATGCAGCCACGTTGCGCGTGGAAGTGTACAACGCAGGCCGGGTGGGATCACGTGTATACAGGCAGATGCACGGATCGTTTGAAGATGGGCTAAAGACGCTTCCAAAGGATGACGATCGTGGATTGATACGTTTTAAGATTGGCAATCTGGCTGATTTAAAGGGGTATTTACGAGGCAAAGAGGTTGAACCATTGGGCGTGACGGCGGTGGAGCGCCAAGAGAGAGACGAGGATGTTGTTGAGGCCGAGGTACTGCCTCCCGGATTGATTCAGAATCAACAGATTGATGTTCTTGCGCCGGTGATTGATGGAGAGTATGAGGGAGAAGAGCGTGAACAGGAGATGAGACAGTTGCCACGGCCACAAGCGGATGTCTTTGATCTTTATGAGGCGAGTCGAGGTGGACGTGAGGCAGAACGTTTAGTAGCCTTAGAGGCCGCACGGCGCGCGGCAATGGATGAAGAAGATGAGGATGAGGTGGAAGAGGAAAACGGAGGAGGAGGAGCTGCAGCAGCGGTTCTTGCGGCGGCAGCAGCGGCAGCGGCGGCCCGTGCCGCAGGTGGAGGCGGCGGCGGAGCCGGGGCTCCACCCCCTGGTCTGAGAAGCAGATTACTTAATGCCTATAGAGGTTCCTGGGGTTCGCTCCTCGCGGATACGGCACTCATTAACTGGGGTGGCGGTCTTCTTAAGTGGGGAGTTAATATACCGGGAAGAGTTATGGATGTAGGTGATACGGTCTTAGAAAAAGTACAAGGATTGTTTCACGGTCTTTCTTTTAGCTGGTTGTGGGGAGATACACAAAAGACCTTTAAGGACAGAGGAAAACTTGTCATGACGGCAGCGGAGAAAGATGCCCATGATGCCTCAAAGAAAAAAGCTGCTTAATTAAGCAGCTTTTTTGGTGCGCGCGGCGCGCGTCTTTTTTGGTGTGTTAAGCAATGTCGTGGCCTGCTCTGGGGTGATGGTTAAAACGGTGTAATCCGCTTTTGCCGGAAGACTGCGCGATTCCTCACCAGCCTTGATATAAGGACCAAAGCGTCCCATCTGCGCCGTAATCGGTTCTCCTTTCCATTCGCCAAGCGTGCGGGGAAGAGAGAGGAGTTGCAATGCGGTTTTGAGATCAATATCTTCCATGGTCATCCCGCGGAGGAGGCTACCACGTTTTGGCTTCTCTTTGGCTTTTTTCATCTCTTCCGTCTGTTCGCCCAGCTGCACATATGGACCAAAGCGGCCGGTGCGCAACGTCACGGACAGACCGGACTCCGGGTCTGTGCCAAGGGATTCCGGCTCTACTTCTTCTCGCTTGGATCCGTCCTTATTGAGCGGAATCGTGTGCTTACATGCTGGATAGTTGGAACAGGCCAAAAACTTTCCAAAGCGACCAATCTTAATCACCATTGGGCTTTGACACTTTTCGCAGATCTCATCTGTAGCCTCTTCCGTGAGCTCTTTTTTGTCGAGCGTTTTGTCTTTTTCAACTAATGTTTTGTGAAACGGTTTGTAGAAGGCATCTATAACGGGCACCCATGCCGTTTTGCCTTCCTCAATATCATCAAATTGTTGCTCCATATCCGCCGTAAAATCCTTATCCACAATATGGGGAAAGTGTTCCACAAGCAGGTCGTTAACCGTGTAGGCAATATCTGTTGGTGCGAGTCGTTTAGCCTCATCTCGTTCCACGTAACCACGATCAATAATGGTGGATATAGTTGGGGCGAAGGTGGATGGTCGTCCAATACCGTGTTCTTCCAGTTCTTTAACAAGCGTTGCGTCGGAATAGCGTGCCGGAGGTTCTGTAAAGTGCTGGGTTGGTTCTAAACGCGCTAACTGTACGGCGTCACCTTGTTGCATAACGGGAAGCAATACCTCTTTTGTGGTGTCCGGGTAGAGTTTGAGGTACCCGGGGAACGTAATCACAGATCCGGTTGTTCTGAATGATCCCACGTTGGAGCCCATCAGCACGGTTTCTTTATTTAAAAGTGCCTCCTTCATCTGCGTAGCAACAGCGCGACGCCAAATCAGGTCGTACAATTTATATTGACGAGGATCCAAATGTGCCTGCAATGATTCCGGGGTGCGCGTTGGATCGGTTGGGCGGATCGCTTCATGTGCCTCTTGTGCTCCCTTACTCCCATTTTTAAAGACACGTGGTTTTGACAACGCATATTCCTTACCGAATGTTGTACGAACGTAGCTGTTTGCTTCTTGTAGAAACTGTTCGGACAAGTTGAGTGAGTCTGTACGCATGTAGGTAATCAAACCTGTCATTCCTTCTTTGCCGAGCTTAACACCCTCATACAGTTGTTGAGCCAAACGCATGGTTTGCTTGGAGCTAAAACCGAGACGGCTATTGGCATCTTGTTGCAATGTGGAGGTTCGGTACGGCGGCTTTGGTTGTTTTTTGGCACTTTTTTGTTCTATTGAATGAATGGTGTAGGAAGAGGCAAGTAATGTCTGTGTCATGGACTGCGCTTGTTCGGTTGTTTTGATATCCATTTTACCCACCTTCTTTTCTTGAAAGGTGGCAAGCTTTGCCTCAAACTCCGTGTTGGAATGCTTCATGAACGCATCGAGCGTCCAGTACTCTTCTTTGTTAAACGCATCACGCTCACGCTCACGCTCCACCACAAAGCGCATGGCAACAGATTGCACTCGCCCAGCCGATAATCCGCGCGCAACCTTATTCCACAAAAAAGGAGACAATTCGTACCCTACAAGACGATCCAAAACACGACGTGCTTGCTGCGCGTTTACCAGATCAAGATTAATGTGACGTGGATTGTTAATGGCTTTTTCTATTGCCGTCTTGGTAATTTCGTGAAAGACAATCCGTTTTGCCTTTTTTGGATCAATTTTAAGCACGTTGGCCAGATGCCATCCGATCGCTTCTCCTTCTCGGTCGTCGTCCGTTGCAATGTAGATTTCTTCGGCTTTGCTTGCGAGTGATTTGAGTTCGGTGACGCGGGCTTTTTTGTCTGCCGGAACAACGTATTGTGGGGCGTAATCCTTCTCAATTTCAATCCCCATTTTTGACTTTGGAAGATCGCGAATATGGCCAAAAGAAGATGTGACCTCATAGGCCGCACCTAATATTTTTTTTACCGTTTTCGCCTTTGTAGGAGACTCAACAATAACGAGACGTTTTCCCATAAGTGATAGTTTCGTCAGGGATCATGCGTGAGAGAAGACGGTCTGTCAAGTTTTGTGTTCACACGACTCGGGTGATGTATCCACCGGGCAAGATAAGAACAAGGCGTTTGAGTTCCATGAGAGTGAGATGTCCGGCGAGATCGGTAACGGGCATCGTGAGGGTTCTGGACAGATCATCCATTAACGTTGGCTCGTGATCAAGTTCGTTGAGAATACGTTGTTCCGTGGGATCGTGCAGGGTGTGATTGGAAATGACTTGTGCGGTTTGTGAGGCTTCCAAATCTATCACCTCTAGAACGTCGTTGGCACAGGTAACAAGGGTGGCGCCTTGGCGAATAAGGGCGTGCGTACCAGCGGATCTGTCAGACGTAACCATACCCGGCACGGCGCAGACCTCTCGATTTTCCGCAAGCGCACAATCGGCGGAAATGAGACTTCCGGATTTAAGGGCCGCCTCCACCACAATTGTTGCTCGCGACAGGCCGGCTACAATCCGATTGCGTTGCGGAAAGTTGTGTGCTTCCGCGGCTGTTCCAATAGGATGCTCGCTTACTAAACATCCGTCAGCGGCTAAAATATCGCGGGCCAGAGGAATATGAAAACTTGGCGAAAGACAGGCTTCATCCAATCCTCCTGCCAGCACGGCGAGCGTATATCCGCCCTGTGACAACGCGGCTTTATGCGCATCTCCATCAATTCCGAGTGCTAAACCGGATACAATACCAAAACCCATGCGTGTTAAATCGCCCGCAAGACGACTTGTTACCGTATGACCGTACGCGGTCGCGCGTCTGGATCCAACCATGCTGATGAGCACCTGCGAGGGTGTTGGAAGAGAGCCTTTGTAAAAGAGCAGGGGAGGCGGGTCGTGAATTTCCTTCAGGAGAACCGGATATGCGTCGCAGGTCCAAGATAAGACGTGGACGTTCTGTTTTTGCAGAAGTGCTTGTTCTTTATCAAAATCAAATGTGTGGCGTGTTGCGGAAAACCGTTTGACGATACTTGGAGGAAAGGCGTGTTGGTTAAATGTTTCTACGAGGCGAATGGGGTCACGTAAACGCAACAACACACGTCTTACTTGCGTGCTGTGAAGGACATGGGCGCGTGCGAGCATGAGCCATGCGGAAAGGACATTCTGATTCATGGGTCCCGGGATTATGAGTGATCCTGGGGAGGGGCCACAATAAATTCGTGGAGTTTATGAAGAGTTTGTTGAACCAGTTGATCAAGTTGTTGTTGTTCAGACTCTGTCCATTTTGCAAGGACAAAATTCTCTAAGGTCACATTCGGATTGTCTCCACGGCCAATGCCAAAGCGCAGTCGCCAGAAGGTATCGGTACCCAAACGTTGAACGAGTGATTTAAGCCCATTGTGTCCGGCCGTGCCACCTCCTTGCTTTAAACGGATATCGCCAAAAGGGAGATCTGCTTCGTCGTGAATAACGAGGATTGCCTCTACAGGAATCTTGTAATAGGAAGCATAGGATTGCACAGCCTCACCGGAGAGATTCATAAACGTCTGCGGTTTGAGAAGATGAACCGTAACGCCGTCTACGGTTGTATTGGCGGAAAGGGCTTTGTGCGCTTTTTCTTGCGACCAAGTGTCATCTACAAAGGTATCCAAGATGTGGAAGCCTACATTGTGACGTGTCGCATCAAATTCCATCCCCGGATTTCCAAGGCCCACGAGAAGCACGGTGTTAAACCTTTTTGCTTGGGATGGCATAAAAAATAATCGGTGTTCCAATAAACCCGAACGTCTCTCGGAGACGGTTTTCTAAAAACCGCGAGTAAGAGGCGTGGAGAACGTCGGTGCGCTGTCCTTTAATCACCAACTCAAAGCGGGGAGGGTTTACACCAACTTGCTTGAGACGGAAAATCGTCGGATGAGCCACGCCTTTTCCACGAGCCGGCTTGTGGCGAGAAATCGTCTGATTCAAGAACTTGTCTAAAGCGTTTTCATCGATCACGCGCTCGCGCTCTTTGAGAATTGTATCAAATAAGGGGAAGAGCTTGTGAATACGCTGACGTTCTTTTGCGGAAACTGTCAAGATGGGGGCAAAACGAATAAAGGGTAAGTGTCCATACACATAGCGTTTCATATCCGCGACGGCCTGCGTTTCCTTGCCTTCCATAAGATCCCATTTATTTACGGCAATCACACATCCCACACCTGCCTGGCGAATAAGACCGGCAAGCTTTTTTTCTTGTTGATCAATTGGCTTGGTTGCGTCTAAAACAAGGACAACAATATCTACGCGTTTTAAAACTTCCAACGTCTGTTTTACGCCTGCGCGTTCTAGTCCTTGAGAGACGCGCGCCTTTCTTCGTACGCCGGCGGTATCTACAATAATGTATTGTTTTCCGTCAAATTCAACCAATGTGTCATTTGGTTCTCGCGTGGTGTGAGCAATTGGCGAGGTGATAAAGCGTTCCTCACCCAAGATTTCATTGATCATGGAAGACTTACCCACGTTTGGTTCTCCAATAAAAGCGATTTTTGGAAACGCTTCTTCTTTATAGTCCTCTACGTGTTTACCAAGTTTCTGGAACGCCTCAAACAGGGCATCCAAGAGGTCGCCTAATCCATTTCCCCGAACAGCGCTTACAGGACGCGGCACCTCTAGTCCGGTGCGGTACCACTCAGGTTCTGTAACGGCCTCTTTGGTACGACCATCTGCCTTATTTCCGACAACGATCACGGGTTTGGCGGATCCGATGAGGCTACGGGCAATTTTTAGGTCTTGCTGTAAGAGCCCTTCTTTTACGTCCAACACCATTAAAATCACGTCTGCCTCTTGCATGGCGAGCTCTGTTTGATACTGGACAACATCGTCAAATGTTTCTGTTTTGTTGTATTCAATTCCACCCGTATCTACGATTCTAAATAACTGACCACGCCAGAGTACAAGTCCATCTTTACGATCGCGTGTGGTTCCGGGGATATCGGAAATCATGGCTCTGCTTGTTTCCGTGAGACGGTTAAAGAGCGTCGATTTGCCGACGTTTGCGCGTCCAACAAGGACGGCGGTAGGAAGATGGGATGCGGAGGCTTTCATGTGAGACAAGGTAGACGCGTTCCGGTTCAGAACGCAGAAAGAATCAGGGAAATCTGCCCACTGATCCATTAAAAGGCGATCAACGCTTAAAGGGGCTAGCGCTGTACGAGATTTGCCGAATTCTGCCCTAAAACGATCAAAAAGTCAACAGATGGAGCCACGCTGCCGTCACGAAGGCCTTCATCCTTTAGGGTAATGGTTCTTGGAGTGAGATCGTCTGTAAAGAGCCATCCGGTAACTGTTGTAGCCACATCGGCCTTTAAGTACTCCTGTAATTCTTTGAGAGCGTCCGGATATTGGCCTTCTGTAAAGTCATAAATCACCGTGTGATCCCAATCGCGGTTGTTGGAATTAGCCACGGAGGCCACCTCAAAGCCTTGACCCTCCAATAGTTGTGAGGTTCTAAAGGCAAGACCACTTATGTCTGTGCCGTTTTCAATGCGTATGCGTACGAGTTGTTGCGGGATGGAATCGGGAGTGACGGGGGCAAACGCAGGATTGTCTTCAAACACGTTTGCGGCAATGGCACGCACGCCGGACCAGTCATCGTTGTCTGGGAGGAGAACGTAGGCGCCGTTGAGATTGGTTTCGTAGAGGGGACTGTCTGCACCGGAATCCAGTACGTAGTGTGTGATATTATTTGGATCCAAATCACGCGCAAAGGTGGCGAGGCGTAAAATCTCCCAGGTGCTGAGGTTGGTCTCTATACTTTCTTTTACGGTGCCAATCAGATCGCTAATCCGTTTTGGATTAAAAATGGTGTTGGCAGAAAACAGTTTGTCTTTTACGGCGAGAAGAATTTTTTGTTGACGGCGAGAACGTGCAAAATCAGATCCTTCGCCATTTGTGCCATGACGTGAGCGTGCGTATTGCAAAGCTCTCTTCCCATCCATATGTTGCCATCCCTGCGCAAATTGAATCGTCTGCGTGAGGTGATCGTCGCTTGGATATGTAGGGTCCAAAAAGGCATTTTCTACGTATACATCTACACCGCCCAAAGCATTCAAAAATTTTTCAAATCCGGTAAAGTCAATTCGGACAAAGTAGTTGATCTCTTGACCGATCACGTCTCCAATGACTCCGGAGGCGTAACGTGCGCCGTGACCCGGGTCTTCTAACTCTCCAAAGTAGTTGGCGTGATTGATTTTTCGCCAGCCGTAGCCGGGAATAGGAATCGCTAAATCGCGTGGAATGCTCATCATGCCTACCGTTCCTGTAGAAGGTTTGAGAGAGGTAAAAATAATCGTGTCGGACAAATCAGGTCCGTCGTGACCCGCGCCACCAATGCCGAGCAACATCACATTCACGCGATCTTGTTCCTCTCCGGTTAATGTTCTGTCGCCACTTGTTACAAAGGAAGCGAACGATCGGAGAAATCCTACGCTTTTTCCCGTCTCTGCTGCGAGATGCGTTTTGGTCATCGCAAAAGAAAATCCGACGCCAATGAGCACTCCAACAAAAACAGTAAGAAAAAAATAACGTCCAAGCGCCCACGGGCTTGGTTTTGGATTTGGATTGAGTTCAAAGTGGTCTTTAAGGAGATTGATTCGAGGATCATCCATGCGCGCATTCTACTCAAGTTTGACCCAAGGTGCAACCCTTGATTTTTCTAAAAAATCATGCTAGTATGCCTTTATCCTAGCAATAAACATGTTTAAGAAAAAAATCACAACAGAAAACGAGCAGGTTTTAATCCCCTCCCTTTTGGTCCGTGTTTTTGGACCAGCTTTAGGCGGTGTTTTGTTGTTTGGATTGGAGATTATTCAAATCGTTGTCATAGCAGCAGCGATTATTATCCCCATTCGTTATTTTTTGGTGCAGCCGTTTTATGTGCGCGGAGCCAGTATGGAGCCGACCTTTGAAGACAGGGAGTACCTGTTAATAGATGAAATCAGTTATCGATTCCAAGATCCGGTCCGTGGGGATGTTATCGTGTTTCGCTATCCGCAAGATAGAACGCAGTTCTTTATTAAGCGCATCATTGGTCTACCGGGCGATACGGTCCGAGTCCAGGATGGAACGGTAACGGTGATTGATTCCGCCCATACAAATGGTGTCGTACTCCAAGAAAGTTACGTGTCGCAACCGATAACGCTTGGCAGTGAGTATGTCACCTTAAATCCAGACGAATACTTTGTCCTGGGTGATAATCGTCCGGCAAGTATGGATTCACGCAATTTTGGTCCAATTAAGTCAGAACATATCGTAGGCCGTGTCTGGTTACGCGGATTACCGTTAGATCGTTTCTCGATCTTCCAAACCCCTACGTACGAATCGTTTAGCGAATAAATATGGCAGAGAGTAAAGAAGGTGCAGCAGATAAAAAGAAGTCTAAGGCGGTGGAGACCCTGCGTGGGATGCGAGACATTCTTCCGGATGAGCAAATCTATTGGGAGTATTTTAGACGAAAGGCGCGAGAGATTGCCGATACCTATTCCTATGGACGCATTGAGACGCCGATCCTGGAGCAGGAAAAGCTGTTTAGCCGTACACTGGGCAAACAAACAGACGTGGTAGAAAAAGAAATGTACGTGTTTGATGATAAGGGAGGAGACAAGGTTGCACTGCGACCGGAGGCAACCGCATCCGTGGTTCGCGCCTACATTAATCACGGAATGCTGAATCTTCCGCAGCCGGTAAAGATGTGGTACATGGGGCCGATGTTTCGGTACGATCGTCCGCAATCCGGCCGTTACCGCCAGTTTTATCAATATGGATTGGAGGTGATTGGCGGGGGAGATGCTGTGGTAGATGCGCAACTTATTTTGATTGCTACAAAATTGTTTGAAGATCTTGGGTTAAAAGTGAAGGTGGAGATTAACTCCATTGGAACGATGCAGACGCGACAAGAATATAAGATAGAGTTGGTTGCCTACGCACGCAAGAATAAAAAAGACTTGTGTGAGGACTGTATGCGTCGTATGGCAAAGAACCCGTTACGTTTGTTGGATTGTAAAGTTGAGGCATGCCATGCCATCATGAAGAACGCTCCACAAATTGTGGACTGGCTGGATGACCCGTCGCGTGATCACTTTATGGAGTTGATCGAGTACTTAGATGAGGTAGGTGTGCCGTATGTGCTCAACCCGCATTTGGTGCGCGGATTGGACTATTACAATAGAACCGTGTTTGAGATTGTGCCGGATCGAGGAGATGATGCAGAATCCGGTTCTCAATCTGCTCTTGCCGCCGGTGGACGTTATGATGAGTTGGTAGAAATGATGGGAGGACGAGAACAAACGCCAGCCGTCGGATTTGCCGTGGGTATAGAACGAGCGATTTTGGAGATGAAGCAGCAGAATGTGGAACCGCCAGCCATGCCGGTGCCTGATGTCTTTTTTGCTCAGCTTGGAAAAGAAGCACGACGTGCGTCTTTGCGCTTGTTTGAAGAAGTGCGTAAGGCGGGATTTAATGTGGTTGAGGCGTTTGGCAAGGCAAGCCTTAAGGCGCAATTGGAAAGTGCCAATAAAGTTGGTGCGCATGTGGCGGTGATTTTGGGACAACAGGAGGTCCAAGATGGAACGATTATTGTTCGCGATATGGATTCCGGTTCGCAAGAAACGATTCCGATTGAGAAGTTGATAGACAATCTCAAGCGTATTCTTAAGTAGGTTTAAAAACCACCCGTATGGGTGGTTTTTTGCAGGATCACCTACTTACAGAAAGCGGATGATGACCTGCATTTTCTGTCCGACGTATACGATTGTTTTAGCTCGTTCTATTGAATAGAATTGGGAAGGGAGGACCAATGATGGTAAAATAGCAAACGTAATATAGATCCTATGGCAAACAATAGAGAAATACTCGGTGCGTCTGTATCCATGCAAAAGCGAGCGTTAGAAGAAGGTCTTGCGGATCTGTAAGAGGAAGAACAAGACGACATACGCTTAAAACGTGGATGGATGCAGATAAGGAAAAGGAGTTGGACACTGAGTTGCAGGATGTGGCAGACGATCAGGAAGATCAGCGCATGGAGGACGTCATGGACGAACAGCGCGAGCAGCGACTTGATCGCGGCGAAAGAGCGTAAAAAACAATATAACTCCATAGGGAGTTATATTGTTATGAGTCCCACTTTGTTATCTTTCTGGTCATCGGCCCTTCGACTCACTTCGTTCGCTCAGGACATTCGACTTGCTTCGTCATCTCGTTGGTCAACGACCATGAGCGAGCGAAGCGAGTCGAATGGCGGAGAGGGCGAGATTCGAACTCGCGAATCCTTTCGGATTGCTGGTTTTCAAGACCAGTGCCTTCAACCACTCGGCCACCTCTCCAAATTGTGGCAACATGCTTATCTGTTGCAAGGAATCACGAACCCTTCTGTTTCCGGTTGCTGCCGGCCCGCGCGCAATCTATTCTGCTCCCCAGCTCCTGCAGCTGGGCATGATCCCGTACCTCCGCCGGGACTTCGGGAATGCCTACTACAGGTTTGTTCTGAGGAGCGATCTTTTCTGCGTCGGTCTGTGCCGGAAATCGGCAAACAGACGGCACCTTGTTGTCTCGTGGGTCACCGATCACGAGTGGATAGAAAGCATCAGCCCTTCGACTCACTATGTTCGCTCAGGACACTCGACTTGCTTCGTCATCTCATTGGTCAACGACCATGAGCGAGCGAAGCGAGTCGAATGGCGGAGAGAGAGGGATTCGAACCCTCGCGCCGGCGAACCGACCTAACGGATTAGCAATCCGTCCCCTTCAGCCTCTTGGGT
>DOMJ01000049.1:24787-25188 GCA_003509895.1 Candidatus Uhrbacteria bacterium
TCAGCCTCTTGGGTACCTCTCCAAGCCCGGGAGTACTCTACTACAATATCGAGATAGAATCAAGGAGACCCCCTCTATCTCATCCACACGACGACTTTTGCATTCTGGGCTATACTTGGCTCATGGATGAATCACAATGGGATCACATTCAAGAAGAAATCGATCCGCGTTTTGGGGAGGTTCTTATGTATTGGACGATGGACGAGTTTCATCAACACGAACGCTCTAACGCGTGGTATGTGATTTTTCTTTTGTTGGGGCTCGGGCTTATCTTGTCTGCCATTATTGCGACCAATTACGTTTTTGCTGTGTTACTCGTGTTGATTGGAACTTTTATGATCCTCCAGCATTTTCGAGATCCGGAGAATGTCCCTATTTTGGTGCTCACAGCCGGAATCAGT
>DOMJ01000051.1:0-8384 GCA_003509895.1 Candidatus Uhrbacteria bacterium
GCGTCCACACATCTTGTTTAACGTGGGTCGTATTGGTGGATTCTTTATTCTCGGTTCGCTTGTTGGTCTCTTTGGATCTGTACTTCAACTAAGCAGCACACTCAATGCCGTTTTCTTGATCGTGGTCGCCATCCTGATGATTGTGATCGGAATTAATCTCATGGAAATTTTTCCATCGTCGATTGTGGGGATGCCAAAATGGCTTTCGCACAAGATCCATGATTTGGCTGAGTCAAAGGATCCAAAAGCACCCGTGCTGCTTGGAGCGGCAACGTTTTTTCTTCCTTGTGGGTTTACGCAGTCTATGCAGCTTTTAGCGCTTTCCCTGCAGGATCCACTCATGTCCGGTGTGGTGATGGCGTTGTTTGCTCTGGGCACCGCGCCCGTGTTACTTGGCATCGGTAGTCTGACGGCATACGCCAAAGGTGCAACACTGAAGAAGGCGGTACAAGTGGCCGGTCTGGTGGTGTTGGTGCTCGGAATGAGTAACGTAACAAATGGACTTACGCTCCTTGGCATAAACACGGATCAGTATCTTTCTATTGGACTTGTTAAGACAGAGCAAACGGCAGTGCAAAATGGTACGCGGCAGCAGATTACAATGAACGTCACGTCTTACGGATCTTATGAACCAAACGTACTTACCGTACAACAGGGGATTCCTGTAGATTGGACGATTGTGGGAGCGGACTTCTTGGGATGCGCCGACACGTTGGTGTTACCGGCGTTTAGAGTGAACACGCGCATTAAAACAGGTCAAAACCTGGTACAATTGATTCCATCAAAGGCAGGCACGTTTACTTTTAGCTGTTCTATGGGCATGATCCGTGGAACGATGATTGTAACTCCATCTGCATAACCTATGACCAAACACACATTAAAGATTCAGGGAATGCATTGTGCGTCCTGCGCGGTGAATATTGAAAAAGCGTTCAAGGCGCTGCCGGAGGTAGAAAATGCAAACGTGAACTATGCAACAGAGGAGGCAACGGTGGAATCTGATTTGGATCGTGCGGCGTTGGAGGCCGTGGTCAAGTCAGAGGGCTACACGGTAAAAATGGAGGCGAAGGATGGGCATGAGCATGGTCATGAGGCAAACGGATCCAAGCAGAAAGCGATGATTGCGGTGTTGCTTGCGTTGCCCGTGTTTATATTGGCAATGTTTAAGATTTCGTTGCCAGGAGTATTGTTTGGGATCTCGTCGAGTTTGATGGTACAGGCAGCGCTTACCATGGTAGTTGTTTTTTGGCCGGGGCTCGGGTTCCATGTAACCGCGTGGAATCAACTCAAAAAAGGGCGAGCCAACATGGACACCCTTATTTCTATGGGAACCTTGGTGGCGACGATCTTTAGCTCGTGGTCAATAACACAGGGAGGGAAGGCCTACTTTGAGACGGCTGCAGTGATTACGGCGCTTATTCTAATGGGGCGATATTTTGAGGCGCTCAGTAAGGGTCGTGCAAGTGAAGCGATTCGAAAACTCTTGGAGCTTGGCGTAAAACAAGCGCACTTGGTTTTGGAAGATGGATCTTTGCGAGAGGTAGGTGTGGAATCGTTAGTGATCGGAGATGTGGTGCTTGTGCGTCCCGGCGAAAAAATTCCGCTAGACGGTGAGATTCAAGAAGGATCGTCCACAGTGGATGAGTCTATGTTAACAGGTGAGAGCGTGCCCGTTCAAAAAACGGTGGGTGCGAATGTGTACGGAGCCACGGTGAATCAAAAAGGACCGCTGCACGTAAAAATGACCAAGTTGGCAGGGCAGTCTGTGTTGGCACAGATTGTACAATTGGTTAAAGAGGCACAAGCGCAAAAAGCTCCGATGCAAAAATTGGCCGATCAAATTTCCGGCGTGTTTGTGCCTATTGTGATTGGCATTGCGCTTGTGACGTTTGTTGTGTGGTACTTGATCAGCGGTGATCTGCAAACAGCGTTGATTCCGGCGGTTGCGGTTCTGGTGATCGCCTGTCCGTGTGCGCTTGGGTTAGCGACGCCGACGGCGATTTTGGTAGGGACGGGTCGCGCAGCAAAGAGCGGCATTTTTATTAAGTCTGGCGAGGCGTTGGAGCGAGGAAAGGTGGTAGACATTGTCATGTTAGATAAAACAGGAACGATTACCATGGGCAAGCCGGCGGTCACAGATGTGGTGGTCTATGAGGGATCGGAAGCGGCGTTGATTGTTTTGGCGGCAGGCGTGGAGAAGCTATCCGAGCATCCACTTGCGGATGCCATTGTTCGCCATACAGGGACGGCTACGTTGCCAGTGGTCAAAAATGTGCAATCGGAAACGGGAAAAGGCATCCAAGGAGAGGTAGACGGCGCGCGTGTGCGTGTTGGTCGTGCAGACTATGTGATTACGGCGGGTTTGGATCAAAAGGCGGCAGACGCAGCGATGGCGTTGCAGAAGCAGGCAAAAACGGTGGTGTTTGTTTCAAAAGGGGATGTGCTATTGGGCATGATTGCTATTGCAGATCCGCTCAAACCCGGTGCCAAGAAAGCGATGAAACAATTACAGGCAATGGGAGCACAAACCGTGATGCTTACAGGAGATAACACACAGACCGCACGAGCCATTGCCAATGCGGTTGGGATTGATGAGGTTCACGCGGAGGTGATGCCGGAGGACAAGCTGCGCTTGGTAAAAGAGGCGCAAGCTAAGGGCAAGCGTGTGGCGTTTGTGGGAGATGGGATCAACGACGCGCCTGCGCTCATACAAGCAGACTTGGGGATCGCGATGGGAACGGGTACAGATATTGCGATTGAATCCGGTCAAATTGTGCTTGTTGGAGGCGAGCCGACCAAGATTCCGGAGGCCATTCATATCTCCCGCAAAACATTTAGCGCCATTAAGCAAAATCTTTTCTGGGCGTTCTTGTATAATGTGTTGGGGATTCCGCTAGCCGCGTTGGGGCTTTTAAATCCCATGATTGCCGCAGCCGCCATGGCGTTTTCCTCTATTTCGGTACTGCTCAACTCACTTCGATTAAAACGTTTGTAATATGTTGTCTAAAAAGCCCGGTGCCTTCGGATCTGCGTGGAAGTTTTTGGATGGAGTTCCGTCAAAAACAAGCTACGCATTTGGATTTGTGTGCGGCGTGGGCGCAACATTGCTTGTGATGATTGCGTTCTAGGGATCGTATTGAGTATTCTATGATCAAAAGAGCCGCGAGGCTCTTTTGGGTTGTGGGTGTCCTTTTTTTGTAAATCAAAAACGTTGTTGTGGCGAGTGTGATAAAATAATGTTATTCATGTTGAAAAGAAGACCTGATGCGAAAGGAATCTGTACAAGAGGATAGATAAAAAGCGATTAGGTTTTGATGAACGCCTATGAAGAAAAAAACACAGAGTCTGTTCCGTGGATTTAAAAAATACGGGATGGTATACAAACATTTGTGGCAGACGTATGGTCAGTCGCGCAATGTACGGATTTCCTACATTCTGCAGATTATGGGGAGGGCGTGCAAACTCATTTTTTTGCCGATTGCTTTAAGTTTGATCATTTCTCGGTTGTCCACGCAAGATTTTGATGGTGCCTACAAGGCGGTTTTTCTGTTTGTGGCGTTTTCTTTAACATTGGGCATTTTAAACCCACTCATTAAGTACGTTGGGATGCTGGGGGAAAATAAGCTGTATCGAGATTTAACGTCAAACTACTTTTCTCGTCTTATTGCTGTCGATTTGGAGTATTTCCATTCCAATATGGCTGGCTACCTTACGGCAGCAACACGTCATTATGGCGATGGTTGCCTGCAGTTATTGAGGGCAATCCGGGATAGATATGTGAATACAATTTTAAGTATTCTCTTTCCACTTTTTGTGATTATTTGGGTGGATCGTCCATTGGGATTTGTTGCATTTGTGTTAAGTGCCGTGCAGGCGACGTATATTATCTGGGCGTCGAATGCGATCGCTCCCTTTAGAGAACGTTCGAGAGAACTGTATAAGCGGCATTCTGGGAAAATGGCGGATGCGATTTCCAATGTTCTCGCGGTACGTGCCTCTGCGACAGAGCATGTTTATGTGGAGAAGATGAAATTCGATGCTTATGAAGAGATGCTTGTTTTTACTAAGAGATACAGTATCCAAGTAAGGCTCATCGCCATCCGTGAGTTTATTACCGTGTTCTTTTTTATGGGATTGCTGTGGCTTGTTGTGCAGAGGATGCATGGCGGTTTTATAGACATGACAGGCGCTGTGTTGGTCGTGACTTATGCGGGAACCATCCTCACAGGTATTTATGGCCTTTCCGATAATCTGGATGAGCACGACGACATGGTAGACAGGATCGTGCCAGCATTTGAAATATTGCATAGAAAAAATAGTATTCAGGACCCAGGGTCACCAAAAACTTTTAAAGACGTTCGTGGTGAAATCCAGATAAATAACGTCACGTTCACCTACCACAAACGTCGAAGTAATTTAAATGTGTTGAATAAGTTTTCATTGCATATCCCGGCAGGCCAGAAGGTTGGCGTGGTTGGTTTGAGCGGTGCCGGAAAGAGTACACTCGCAAAGCTCCTTTTGCGGTTTCAGGATGTAGATCAGGGGAGTATCCTCGTGGACGGTGTGGATATTCGAGATATTACGCAGGCGGATCTTCGGAGAAACATGGCCTATGTACCGCAAGAGCCGATCTTGTTCCATACTACAATTAAAGAAAATGTTTTACTGGCAAAACCAGACGCGACACAGAGTGAGCTTGTCCATGCGCTTAAGGCGGCGCACGCGTGGCAGTTTGTGGAACAACTACCAAAGGGCGTCAATAGTATTGTTGGGGAGCGTGGGGTAAAGCTTAGTGGAGGTCAAAAGCAACGCATTGCCATTGCCAGAACCGTGCTCCAGAATGCTCCGATGATTATTTTGGACGAGGCCACGAGCGCGCTTGATAGCGAAAGTGAACAGATTATCCAAGATTCGTTTGCGGAAATTTTAAGGGGCAAGACGGCTCTTGTTATTGCGCATAGGCTGAGCACGCTCGCGGAGATGGACAGGATTATTGTGATTGAAAATGGGAAGTTGGTAGATGATGGGACGCATACGTCTTTATTGAAAAAGGGTGGGGTGTACGCCGCGATGTGGAAACGTCAACAAAGGCACCAAGAGGACGTGTAAGGTAAAAAAACAAAGCACCCCGCCGATTGTCAAGATGTAGTGGGGTAAAAGCAAATAACATGTAAAGAAAAAGTCGCCCAGCCATCAGCTATAACGGGCTTGATTGGTATGGCGGCTCATTATTTTATAATCGTCCACGTTGTTGTTCCAACCGTTACGGTGTCGCCGGGATGTTTATCTAAAAGAGACGAGCCGAGCGGGGACGCGTGAGAAATCCACCCCCGTTCCAAATCAACTTCCTGTGATCCAACAATTCTAAACGTTTTTTCTCCATGCGTATTTTGTACGGTGACTGTTGACCCAATTCCAATACTTCCATCGATTGGTCCGTCGCTGATCACGACCGCCTGAGAAATCCGTTCCTGCAACCTGAGCATGCGAGAATTCATGCCACGTAGACGCCGTTTTGCATCTTGGTACCCAGCGTTCTCAGAAAAGTCACCTTCCTCCGCCGTTCGTTGCATCTCTTCCTTGGCCTCAGGATGCTCGCGCTGCAAACGCGCAAGTTCCGCTTTGAGACGCTCTAACGTACCGGCCGTCATATGATGATCCACGACCTGGTTCTCGAGCCGCTCTTGCTCTGCTTTTCTCATCGGGATCCTCATACAGGTTTTGCGTTAGTAAGTCGATTCAAGTACTTCATCATCATATCTACCTCTATATTGACCGCCGCCCCGACCGTCAGACGCCCGAGTGTCGTGACCTTCATAGTGTGATCAATAAGCGACACGTCAAAATCATGTTCGCGTTGATCGACAACCGTGAGACTCACGCCGTCGATGGCCACGGATCCCTGCGATGCCAAGTAGCGCATCAGGTGCTCTGGCGGTTGAATCGTCATCACAACCGAGTCGCCCTCTTGCTGAATCTGTGTCACATGCGCCACACCATCCACGTGTCCATACACAAAGTGCCCGCCCATTTCATCTCCAACACGCAGAGACGTCTCAATATTGAGTTGGTCGCCAACGTTTTTATTGGCAAGCGAGGTGAGCTTTACGGTTTGCGTCATGACGTCAAAAGAAAGCCGCGAGTTGGTTGTTTCTACCACCGTTAAACACACACCGCTGTTGGCGACGCTGGCGCCGATGTCTACCTCTGGCACAGGGTGTATCTCTACGCAAAGTCGAATATCATCGCCGTGACGATCCATGGAGGTAATTGTTCCAAGCTGCTTAATAATACCGGTAAACATACTAGGGGTTGTGGAAAAAGCGGACATCGTGCATATCCTTGTGGATCTTTTTTTGCATTTGTTGTGTGCTTTCAAAGGGGTCTATGGGGCTGACGTGGGAGAGGAGGTCTACGGTCATTTCTGCACCGTACAAATTCATTTCTACGTCAAAGAGATGAACTTCGCACATCCAGGCTCCATGGCGCTTGCTTATGTAGGCGGCCGCGGGATAGGTGGAACCAAAAACCGTTGCGTGCGCCGCATACGTGCCCGGCTCCTTATTGTATGAGTCCAGATGGATATTGGCGGTTGGATAGCCAAAATCTCGCGCCTTTTGGTCTCCGCGTTGTATAATTCCTTTGATCTGCATAGGTAAATGGTAGGTGAATTTGCGTATGAACGCAAGAAAATAGCTCTGTACTTTGCGTTTGTCGTAAGACAAAAGAGAGCCATGGTGAGTTCTAGGAAGCGTTGACAGGTCGATTTTCCTTGGGTATAATGCCACTGCTTGTTTGAAAGACGCCACCTTAGCTCAGCTGGTAGAGCAACGGTTTTGTAAACCGTAGGTCATCGGTTCAAGTCCGATAGGTGGCTCCAGTATTTGGGTCGGTACCGAAGCGGTCAACCGGGGCAGGCTGTAAACCTGCTGGCATTGCCTACGAAGGTTCGAATCCTTCCCGGCCCACCACGTAAAAACGATAGCTTCGGCTGTCGTTTTTACGTAGCCACGTGATTAACGAACAGTAAAGAGTTAATTTTACGTGGCAGGTCAATTGCTGCTACCGTTCACGTGGCAAGCCAGCATTCAAACATTTTTAACGAGTAAGCGTGGCACGTTGGAATCGATCATTTATACCTTTCACACCCCTCCGTTTCACGTTGTTCAACACCTCCCCTCAGAGAGGGGAGGAGGATCTTAATAAGCGCCATACTGTTTTGCGATGAAGATTTGATCGGCCAAGGCATGTCGCTCGCGAACGACGTGCCAAGGTTCTTCGACTGCGTTCACATAACTCACTCCGCTCAGGATGACAGAAAAACTTAAAGACCATCTGAATGGATCTGATCGATCGAGTTCGGACCCTTTTGCTCGAGCAGGAGGTGCGGAGAGGCTTGAAGGAACAGGAAAAACAGAACAAGGGCGAGGGTGCATAGCTCAGCCTCACGTTGAACGATTGGCGTACCATCTGGTGCGCCTCAACTTTTATTCGTAAGCACGGCTTTCCTTGGCTAAAATATCAACGCCCCCGAGAAGCTCGGAGGCGTTGACGTGAGGGTGGTGCCGGTTCTACTCCGGCGGGGTGTAGGCCAGGAAGGTGTTGACGAGGTTCTCGAACGATGCCAGACCCTACTCCATCAGGTCACGCGTTCTCCAGAAAGCGCTGTTTGCATTGAGGTACATACCTTGCCACTTGAGGTTCCGTGTGCTAAATTGCATGTGAACCTAGCTATGGAGGCCAGTGATGAGTAAAAAATCACAGGGAAATTCGGGTCCTGATCTCGGTGGTGCACCGATGTTCTCAAAAGCCGCTCTCGACGCAAATACGAATGCGATGAGGCGCCTGACGCAAGAACGGGCGGAGTTCCAGTTTGCCCTCAGGTTTCACCCTTGGTGGAGGAGGGAACTTCGAGATGATTCGCCAGAAGCTCTCGCCATGAGGCAGGACAGGCAGGTGTTCATCGATCAGACCCCGTGTCCGTCTGATTGCGAGGGCTGCCGGCTGATGCGCTTGCAGGCGTTCATTGACCGGCGTCTCGAAGTGCTGGCACGGTGTGGAACGAGAGCTGTGGACCAGGTGGACACCGGTTGCGAACCCGTCGACACCATGGATCCAACCCAAGATCAGTGGCGGAAGCACAAAGCCCGAGAGGCTTGGCTGCTGTTTCACGGAGACATTGCCCAAGTGGCGTGTCCTCCGGACTGTCCCAACTGTACCCTGATGCTGATGGCTGCGGATCTGCGCGTGCTCGTGGCAAGGCTGAGCGAACAAGTTCAGACGCTCATCCTCGAGCAACAGGTGCGCAGAGACCTGATTGAGCGGGAAACGGGCTCGTGAGCCCAGACTTTCTTTGAACAAGGCGTACCATCTGGTGCGCCTCA
>DOMJ01000051.1:8548-8827 GCA_003509895.1 Candidatus Uhrbacteria bacterium
TCTGGTGCGCCTCAACTTTTATTGAATCATCTCACCTTTTTTTGCCAAAATTGCCGTACATTGACGTAATCCTCAAAAAGTGGCAATATAGCGGTACCTATGAATAAAAAACGCAAAGTTGCCCTTAAAAAGCGACGAAAATCATCCGGTAAGTCTGTTGTGAGCATGCGATATCGCGGCTAATGACTGAGACGTTGTAGCACGGGTTGACGAATACCACGGCCTTTGCTATATTGCGCCCACAAATACCAGCAGATATGTCTCAAGACAACATGATCA
>DOMJ01000051.1:8904-9223 GCA_003509895.1 Candidatus Uhrbacteria bacterium
ATGTCTCAAGACAACATGATCAAACTTGAGTGTACGGTGTGTAAAAACATCAATTACCACTCACATAAAAACAAGAAAGTCATTAAAGACCGACTTGAGCTCAAAAAGCATTGCAAACAGTGTCAAAAGCACGTAATTCACAAAGAGACAAAATAACTCCCAAACGGGAGTTATTTTTTTGAGAGGATCGTTTTAGAAGAAGGAACGTTCTTGAGAGCATTCAATCAATTTAAAGGCCTCTTCGGCGGTATCTACGATATGTACAAGATCCAGATCCTCCTTGTTGATTGCCTCAAACTGTCCGTACATCACCTCTTCC
>DOMJ01000039.1:0-1009 GCA_003509895.1 Candidatus Uhrbacteria bacterium
GTGTTCTCGGGTTACGACAGGCTAAATTGCGGCCCTAACTATTGCCCCCAGATTTGGGAACAAATTTTTTGAGCAACGATGCTGGGTGAGGGTGTGATGAGCACAAGCTCTTGTTTGCGTCCTGTGCGAGTGGCGACGCATTTGAGTTTTCCTTCCTCCGCTCGCTGTACACGAATCAATAATCCCTGGCCTCGTCCACCTGTTCCCACACTACGGATTTCACCCGGAAGAATACTGTGCACCTCCTCCCACGTCTCCATGATTCTTAAAAGCGCATCGAGTCCTTCGATTCTGCCGTGCCGTAAGTACGTTTTGCCTTTACGATGCTTCATATTCTTGGATGCAGAGGAGTGTATCACGGAGCACGTGTACAAAAAAGAAAAGCACCCGGAAGGGCGCTTATTCTATAATCAGTTCTACAACGGGCTCGTCTTCTGTTGCGGGTTCAACGATCATCTCATCAGCAGGCTCTGTGTTATCTTCCTGTATCGCGGGAACCTCTTGTGTGAGTTCCGGCTCTGTTGAGTCAATCGTTGGCGCGTTGGCGTCCGGTACACGTCCTTGGAGAAAGAACAAGATGAGCGCCACCACCACAATAATGCCCACGACCCAAAGCCAGCCAAAAGAGGAAGCGCCACGTGGGGCGTGTGGCGAGGAGCAGCAGGGTTCCTCCTGCGTGTCGGGATTCTGTTCATGGTCCATACATGAGGTTGAGGGACAAAAGGAGCATCCCTGAAGTTAAAGATAAGGTTGCACAAGTAGTATGCGTGGTTCTTCTCAATACGGCAAGTCCGTGCTAAGGTCTGTACACTATGTTGAAAGTTGCAGAAGCGGTGTTGGCAGGACACCCGGACAAATTATGTGATCAAGTGGCGGATGCAATTGTGGATGAGTTTTTGCGTCGAGATCAGGACGCGCGCGTAAATATTGAGGTTTTTGGTGGGCATGGCGCTATGATGATCTCTGGAGAAGTTGCTTCTCGAGCGGATTTTGACGTGGGAGCCATTGC
>DOMJ01000039.1:1105-10648 GCA_003509895.1 Candidatus Uhrbacteria bacterium
AGGATGATGTGGAACCGTTTGTTCATTTGGGCGCACACGAGCGGGAGTGGTCACCCCTTGTTGGCAAGGGTGCGGCGAGCGATCAGGCTGTTTGTTATGGATACGCTACAAAAGCGACGCGCGAGATGCTCCCACCCTCACTGGTTTATGCAAATGCTCTTGCGCGGAAAATTGATGAGGCACGGCAGCACGATGTACACATGAAGTGGTTACGACCGGACGGCCGTGTGCTTGTGGCAATGAACGGCAGAGAGGTTTCTCATGTTTCTATTTTTGCGCAACACGATGCCCAGGTAAAAGTGCAGGAGATCCACGGAGGGATTTTGGAACGGATTATTCGGCCGGTGATTGGATCGGTAGAAAAGGTAAAACTGTTTGTAAATCCCGCGGGCCCGTTTACCCAAGGTGGACTTGGATGTGCCACGGGACAATCGGGACGCAGAGTTGGTGCGGATTTATACGGAGGGCTTGTACCTCAAGGGAATATTTCCTTATGCGGAAAAGATCCACGTCATCCGGCGCGTGCGGGGAGTTATCTGGCGCGGTTTATTGCCAAGTCGCTTGTACAACAGGGAAAAGCATCGCAAGCATTGGTCAAAATTGTGTACACCGTAGGTCGTGTTGATCCAATTATTGTAGAGGCAACGGGGGACAATGGAGAGGACTTAAGTGAATATGTAAAAGAACAATTTCAATTCTCTATTGAGTCTATTGTAGAACGATTTGGTCTTAGCAAGCCGCTGTATCGTGGACTGTCCAGTTACGGACAGGTTGGACGACCGGAGTTACCGTGGGAAAACGTGCAAAAAACAAACAGCTCCGATTAAGGGGCTGTTTTATTTTGTAAATGCTGTTGGGTGAAAGGAGGTGATCGTGGATTTTATGGTGCGGATTTGATGGTCTCGATTTTCAAATTTGCGATCCACGGCGTCAATGATCTCATATTTTGCAGAAGCGACGTCTATCTTCCATGCTGTTCTAAGTTCTTTGCTTAAATCTTCCTTTAACTCCTGCAGGTCCACTTTTGTGGCCATGTGTTCTTTAATAAACTCAAAGGATTCTTTGAACGTTTGTTCCAGGAAGGTGAGTCGGTGATCCACATCATTCATGCGGTTTTCAATGCGATGGTTGATACGTGCTTGGTTCATAGTTCCATTATAACAAAGGTTATTTTGTAACCTGTCAAGCGGTGATTGTGTATAAACGTCAAAGCCCCCGAGTCGAGATGTCCAGGGGACTTTGACTTGGGGGCTGAAGGAGAAGATCAGGCGTACCACCCGAGCCACTTCTGGTAGAAGTGGGGAGGGTAGACGCCGTGCGCGTCGTCGAGCCGGTAGGTGAAGACCGGCTCCTTGAGGAGGGTGATCTTCACCCCCCTCGTGGACGAGAGGAACCGGAATCTGCACTGGTTCTTCCCGAACCAGGTCGTTACGTACGCCGTATGCCGGCCGTCGATGATGGTTGAAGATGAAGACACCCGGCCGTAGTAGTCGAACCCGCTGTCACGCCCGCAGAGGGCGCGGAACAGCGGGCGGGTCCACTGCGGCACCACCAGCTTGAACCCGACGAGCGTGGTGAACGCCACGTCGGCCTGGAGCTGGAAGGTGTTCATGCCGGGCTTCCTCCCGGCACGATCCTTCTGGCCGTGGAGCGAGGTCATGGCCTCGATCCAGAAGTCGCAGGCCATGTTTCCGGCATCTCGCCGGAAATCGTCCATGAACATGAACTTCTTCCGCATCTCGTTGGCGATCCAGATCGCCAGGCTCCAGCCCATGATGTTGCCCACTACCAGGAAGGGAACGAGGAACTGCTCCATTTTGCACGTCTCTCTCCGCCGTTTTAGGCGAAATAGGGGTTTGCGAACTCGCTTCTTATACCACAAAAAGACCCTTTTGTCAAGGGTTGGTGACAGGATTGACAAAGAATCTTTGATGTGGTCTTATAGAGGTGTTATGAACAATACGTACACACAACACGTGCTTATCTGCGCCAAGCAGATGAATGGCGCTCCAAGCGGCTAGGTGTTGTGATCGACTAGATAGATGCAGTCAGCACACCCTTGCCGTAATTGGACGGTAGGGGTGTTTTGATTGGCGACCAGGAGATAATATATGGAACCGCAAAAGCCCGTCGTCTTTTTACAAGGAGTCCGTCTGTATTTGCGTCCGTTGGAGGTGGAAGACGCGCCGTGCGCCACTCGGTGGATCAATGACCCCGACACACGTCGATTCCTCGGTAACTACCAGCCGTTAAACCTTGCGAGTGAACGTGCGTGGATCGAGGGAATGTACACGAGCAAGACCGATGTGATCCTTGCGATCGTATTGATGGATGGACATCGGTACATTGGGAACATTGGTCTCCACCACATCGATCACCTCAATCAAACGGCAGAAACAGGCATGTTGATTGGGGAGGCGGACTGCCGTGGTTGCGGCTACGGACCAGAGGCCAAGGAGTTGCTGCTCAGGCACGCGTTCCAGACCCTCAACTTGTGGACGGTTCGATCAAACACCGTTGCAGGGAACGCGCGTTCCAATGGGTCGCTGCTCAAGAGTGGATACAAGGAGGTGGGCCGCATGCCGGATCGGTTTTTTCGAGAAGGGGAGTGGCAGGATGAGATTCAGTGGGTGATCACGCGCGCCATGTGGCAAGCACGTCAGCCCTGAGTCGATCAACGTCGGAGCGTCCACTGGGCGCTCCGTTATTTTTTTGCGCCGGCGCGCGTGATATACTGACGGCATGTTACAACACAAACGTGGAAAACAATGGGTGGGTCCATTGCTCGTAGTTGTCTTTTTCTCGGCCGTTTTGTTGGCGGTGTTGTTTTTGGATGCACATCCGGAGTTTGATCGGGCGCAAGCGGACGATGGATTATTTTTGGTAGAGGGGAATGTTCCGTCTACTGTAGACATCCATGTTACAAAAGATCTCGCGGCGTCCACTCAATCATGGACGGCGGTTGCAAGTGGTGTGTATGTAGTGGAGCCGGACGGTATCCTATTGCCTGCGCCTGTAACGGTGCAACTGTTGTCCGCGGGGTATGAGGAAACGTCGGCGTATGCGATTGGGTTTTTTGATACGCAACAAAACGTCTGGGTTCCTGTAGACACCACCCGAGATGAGGAACGAGGCGTTTTTGAGGCGCGAACGAATCACTTTTCTCACTGGGCGCTTTTAAAAAAGCCAACGGTGAATATGTATGA
Source organism: Candidatus Uhrbacteria bacterium (assembly GCA_003509895.1). Classification (GTDB taxonomy): domain Bacteria; phylum Patescibacteriota; class Patescibacteriia; order UBA9934; family UBA11717; genus UBA11717. The sequence continues at coordinate 4,312 of DOMJ01000039.1, forward strand.
CACGGATCGTGAGGCTCTTTTGGCGGACGTCTATGCTATGATGCCCGTGGGTACAACGGGGTACACGGTGGACATTGCCTATGCGACCGTTGATGCGGATTTTGTGCTCTTGGAAGAGGAGGTAGACAGACGCGTGTGTTCTAAACCGGTGGCCGTGAGAGATAAACGCGTACAAACGGTGAGCGACAAATCCGTCAGTTTGCGTGTGGATGGTGTTGAGCGATCCGGCACAGTGCGCGCGGTGATCCACTGGGACATTGGATCTGGCTGTTCTACGCTGATTCGTCCACAGGCCATCCCGTCCATTTGATAGAATAGAGGAAGAAAATTTTTCAAAAATAAACTGTATGAAAAAAAAGAGTACGTGCGCGTCTTGCAAGAATGGTTGTATGCGATGTATGCCAAAGGGTCATGTAGAGTTGATGACCATGCTGCTTGTGGTTGTTTTTGGGCTGGTAACGGTGATGACGATTGCCAATTTTCGTATGCGTGCACAACAAGAGATTATTGTGCAGCAAGCGCAGCAGATTGAATCGCTCAAGTAGCGCCTGTTTATTTGTGATGAGAAACTGGTTCTAAAATACACGCTATCCGACCCTTTGCCATTGAGGGATTTTTGACGTCCTGATTGTGGGTTGATACTATCGCGTAAGAAATGAACATATTTATGAAACAATCCACATCATTATTCGCTTTTTTAGGGCTCTTTGTCTTGGTGGGAGCCGGGTGTAATCAAGTTCCTGTGGAGGAGCCGATCAACTTACAAGTAGAAACAACAGATATTCCTATGGAACAACCTATTGCAGAACCGGTGGCGGGAGATGTATCTTTGTCCGATTTTACGGTTCCGCCAACCACGTTCCCCGGTATCCTTGTTGCGGAGGAGCGTCTAAACAGAACGGTCGTTATTCATACGGAAAAGGGGGATATAACGGTAACCTTGTTTGGAGATGAGGCGCCTGCGGCCGTGAGTAACTTTTTGATCTTGGCCAACACCGGGTTTTACAATGGCGTGCGCTTTCATCGTGTGATTGAAGACTTTATGATCCAAACGGGAGACCCGCAGTCAAAAGAGAAGAGCTTGATTACTCGTTGGGGAACAGGCGGCCCGGGCTACCAATTTCCGGATGAGTTGGGACGCGGACATAACACCTACGAACCGGGAACGTTGGCCATGGCCAACTCCGGATCCAATACCAACGGAAGTCAATTCTTTATTATGCATGGGGCAACACCGATTACAAATCTCTACACGATTTTTGGCCAGGTGACCGCGGGGTTGGATATTGTGAATGCCATTGCTGCGGTAGAAACGAGTGGACCGCCAACAGATGCACCGCTTGTGGCTCCTGTGATTGCGTCCATTGAGGTCGTGCCTTTAGAGGTTCCGTCTGTTGAGGCTGAGTAGAATCCTGTAAAAAATGAGCCCGGCCTCCAGTGGAGGTCGGGTTTTTACGTTGCGTTTTTATCTCAGGGACATGAGGGTGCTGCCGGTTGTTCGGCTATGACCTCGTTCTGCCATTTTGTGAGCTGCGGGCGCACCTCCGGCAAGCCATTTGTGCGCTGATAGTGGCGTCTTGCCTGCCACAGCGCGCGCGCCAGCCAGAGCGCACTCGGGTAGCGCTTCTGCGGATCGTACCGCCAGCAACGCTCCAAAATCCGCGCCGCCATTGGGCATCGCTCCCGGACCGGAGTCGAGGAGGGCTTCATGTTCGGCATGGATATTGCCAACAAAATAAGCGGAATTGATCCAGAGTATGGTCCGCGTCCAAGAATCAGCTCGTACAACAGGCTCCCCATGGAGTATTGATCCGAGCTCCCTTGGAGGGGCCTGTCCATTACCTGTTCCGGCGACATGTAAAGAGCCGATCCGTAGACCGTACCCTCTTTTCCTTCAAATCGCCTCCCCGTAAACTCGCACACGCCGTAGTCAAACAGCTTTACCGTACCATTACTGGTGATAAAGATGTTGGAAGGCTTGACGTCCTTGTGTACAGGGAAAACGTGCTTTCCCCCCACCGTCAGTGTATGCAGGGTATGGAGCCCAAGCGCCACCTGGTACAGGACCTCCAGCACGACCTCCGTATCCAGAGGCGCCAGGCGTCCATTGTGTGTCCGGAGAACCTCTAGTGGTCTTCCTTGTAAGAGGTCCATAAAGAGGTAGGGACTTCCCTCAGCCTCTAGGACCTCATGGACACGCAGCAGATTGGGGTGATCCACCGCCATGCCGATGGTTGCCTCGTCCATCAGGGACCGCCACAGAGGGCTGTCCGGTTCTGAAGGCTTTTTGAGCCGCTTGACGGCAAACTCCTGTTGCCGCCAGCTGCCGTCCAGCCGTTGAACGAGCTTATATGCCCGGACGACGGTGCACAGATACCCACTCCCAATCTCCTCATCCGTCACATAGTACGACCCGATTCTTGTGGTCGTCACGTATTCCTCTCCTCTTCTGTTGCAGGTTGGTGACTCGCCAATATAGTGAATCACAGAGGATTTGTCAACCCCTCATCATTAAAAAAAGAAGCCCGATCTTGGATGGTCGGGGTTTACGTCGTATTGTTGGTAAGGAGTGGAAGCAGGCACACGGGCGCACACGGCAGACCTCCGTGTTCTTGCACCTGCCGAATGATCATCTCTAGCGCGAAGGCCACGTTTATGGCACTGTCTGGGCGCCGGTAGGGATCCTTCATCCAGCAACGGTCTAGGAGAGAAGCCAGATCCGGAAAATTCGGGTAGTTCACCCGCACCTCTTCTACGTGGGGTCCGGAATCCGCAAACGCAATCATCATGAGCGTTTCCTGGAGGGTCCTCTTATAGAACGGAAACCGATGAAAAATCAGTTGATACAACAGGGTCCCGAGGGCAAACAGGTCCGAGTGAAAGTCTACCTCCTGGTCCCTTGCTTGTTCTGGGGACATGTTAACGGGAGTCCCTTGCGTGAGCCCCGTTCCCGCTCGTCTTCCTCTATACGTGTGGTCGGCGATGCTGTAGTCAAACAGTCTCACCACTCCACTATTGGAGATAAAAACGTTGGCGGTCTTTACGTCGTTGTGTACGCCCTGTAGTGGCGTTGCTCCATCACGTCTTGTGTGGAACCACTCCAGACCAACCGCAACTTGCCGCACAATCTCCAAGGCCTGCAGTACCTCTACCTTTTGGACGAGCGCATCCAGGAGACTGCCCTCAACGTATTCCATGACTACGGCAGGCAGACCCGCATCCAGCAGGATCACCTCTCGTACCGCTACCAAGTTCCGGTGCCACATGTGTCGCCCAACGGCACCTTCATGGTGCAACAGTTGGACGTGATAGTCAGAGTTCTCATCGCTTGGCACCTTTATGGCAACCGAGTCGATCAGGAGAGCTCCGTCCTCCGTCTCAATCTCCCGGGTGCATAAGTAAACACAGCCCATAATACCGGACCCAATCAAGGGTCCTACCTTGTATGGTCCGATCCAATCCGGAATCTGCATGATTCCCTCCTTTCATCCGGGCGCAATCTATGTGAAAAAGATGCACCTGTCAAGGGAAAAAGATCAATCATGTTATACTGTCTCTATGGTGCAGCTTACAGAAAAAACCTTTTTTTACTACGCCAAGTGCCCAAAATGGGTACGACGGTTAGTTGTCCACGGGGAGCACTTGGATGACTTGCAAAAGAGATTGATAGATGACGGTCTCCTGCCGGAGGTAATGGAAAGGTTACTCGCAATTCGTGGCAAGTACAGCGTCGTGGAGGATGAAGACCAAAACGATGCGTTTAGCCGCACCGTTGAGTTTATGAGAAGTGGTGTTCAAACCATTTACGGGGGTGTTTTGGTACATGGGCATTGGGTGGCACGTCCGGATGTGTTGGAGCGTGTGGAGGGGAAGAGTGCGCTCGGGCTCTATTATTATGTTGCGGTAGACATAAAGCGGCTGAGTGACCCACGATCCATTCGTGACGAACACAAAATGCAGGGAGCATTTTATGCCGAGTTGTTGGAGCGTGTGCAGGAGGTTAAGCCTACAAGCGGGTACATGATGACATCGTCGGGCGTGGTGATGCGATACGATTTAGAACGGTTTGAGGCGGAATACAGACTCACATTGGATCACATAGAACGTATTCTTGCAGGAGAAGAGCCTGCTCACTTGCTCACAAGCGGATGCAAAACCTCACCTTTTTTTAATGTTTGCGTGGATGAGACAGAGGATTGTGATGATCTATCACTTTTAAATCGTATTCAGGCCACTGAAGTGGAGGAGTTGAATGGGGCAGGCGTGCAAACGGTATTGGAACTTGCTTCGGCTAATGTAGAAGACCTTGCCGACAAGATGATGGATATGCCGGACAACCGTTTACGGTTTTTGCATCGCCAGGCGGTGAGTTTAAAGGAACGCGTACACGATGTTGTGGAGGCGATTCCATTTACGACGTCCAACGTGGAACTTTATTTTGATATTGAGTCGGACCCTGTGCGAGACTTGGACTATCTTTTTGGTGTTTTGGAAGTTGTGTATTTGGCCGATAGAACCACACAGGAGACCTACCATTCATTTTTGGCAACATCAGAGGCGGAGGAGGAGCGTGCGTGGAATGACTTTGCTCTCTTTTTGCATCAACATAAACAGGCGACGCTGTACCATTATGGTTGGTTGGAAATAAGTGTCTGTGCCAAGTTGATTGATCGGTACGGCGCACCCGAGGGAGCCATTACAAGCTGGGAAAACAATTTTGTGGATTTAAACGCGCAGTTACGGTCGGCGGTTATTTTTCCACTCCCGTTTAATTCGTTGAAGGACCTTGCAAAATATATTGGTTTTTCTTGGCGAGCGGAGGATGCCAGTGGTGTAAATTCTATCCGTTGGTATCACGATTGGTTGGAACGAGGAGACAAAAGTTTGTTGGAGCGCGTGGTGCAATACAATGAGGATGATGTACGAGCAACCTACCTACTTAAAACATGGCTCGCAAAACAAAAGCCTTCCCTATGAGAACACGCATTCTTGTTGCTATTCTGTTGGTTGTTCTCTTGGCCGGTGGACTTGTTCTCTATCAACACCGCTACACGGTTGCGCAGATGATTTTATCCCTCACTGTTCCCGAAGCCATGGATTTTGAAGAGGTGATTGTTGAGCAAGATCAACCTATCAACGAGGAACAGTCAAGCGTAGAGGTCGTTGTTGCACCAAAAACGGATCAAGAAGAGCCACCGCAAAATGTGGAGTTGCTTACCGCAACTATACCCGATCAAATCAATCTGGCGATCCCCTTTCTTTTACAGGCACCGACCTCAAATTGGGCGTTACCGTATCAAGAAGCATGTGAGGAGGCGAGCGTGTTAATGGCAGCAGCCTTTTTAGGGGAAGATGTGAACCTTTCCACACCACAGACCAAGGCACAAGAGATTTTGGATTTGGTGGATTTTGAGATGGAGTACCTTGGATTTTATTTGGACACGAATGTTGCCGATACAATTTCCTTTGCCAATAGTAGGTACCCGGCGCTCGTGTTTGCGTCCGTTGCCAACCCAACCGTAGATCAAATAAAAGCGTTTGTGGCACAGGGGTCACCGGTGATCGTGCCGGCTGCCGGACGGGAATTACATAATCCATTTTTTTCGAGAGAAGGCCCGTTGTATCATATGGTGGTGATTCGTGGATACACGACCTCTTCATTTATCACCAATGACCCTGGGGTAGGTCGCGGCGCAGAATATGTGTATTCTTACGAGACCATTATGGAGGCAATGGGTGATTGGAATGACGGCAACCCGACACAAGGAGAGAAGGTCGTGATTGTTGTACGAAAACGATTGTAAACACGAGGCGTATGATCAATGATATTGTCTTGGGCGGAGGAATTGGTGCGCTCCTGGCGCTCGTGTTGAGTATTCCAGCGATCGTGCACGAGATGCGTCGCAGGCATCACGGACATCCGTTGTTAATTGATATTAAGGAATTTGGCGGCAAAAAATTAAGCGACCGTGAGTCCTTTGCACTCGGGTTGCTTTTTCATCTGGTTCTTGGATTGGCGTTTGGCGCACTCTATCCGTTTAATCCGGGCATCTGGTCCTGGATGGGCGAGTCGTATGGGTTTGTGAGCGTGATGACCTATGGCGCGGCACTTTATTTATTTGCAAACGTGGTCGCTTTTCCGTTTATGGGGCTCGGGCCTTTTGGAACCAAGGAGGACACGTGGGTGTGGCTGGAAACGTTGGTAACGATGATCTTACTTGTTGTGGGTTACGTGGTGGTTGTGCAGTGGTTTCAACCGAGCTGGTTTTATTAAACAAATCAGTCAAGGGGTCGCTCGGGTTGTGTTTACAAGGGACTCGGAAGTAGAGACAAGTCT
>DOMJ01000011.1 GCA_003509895.1 Candidatus Uhrbacteria bacterium
AACGCGCGCGGCTGATGCGAAGTGACGGTATGGCATGGAGTGAAACGGAATGGCATGCCGGCATTTCGCATAGCCGCTGTTCGGCGAAGTGGCGCAACGCGTCCACAGAGCCGAACGGCGGCGGTCAGCCGCGCGCGTTCGGTAGAAATGAAGCGTAGCGCCATTTCTGCCGAACTGGTTCTTATCTGCAATAACTGTTGATAATGTATCAAAAGGGTAGGTTATCTGCAATTGAGAAAGGAGGTTTTTTTGATAAGGACAATTTCAGAACCCTCTCCCCATCCCTTCTTGTTATTGTAGCTTCTAAACAATTTTGACTTTGTACCTCTAGAGAGGCCACTTTCCTGCTTCTACGATTTTTTTAACATCACGAGCCTCCTTTTATGCGCAACTTTATTCAATTTCTCTTGAGAGATGTCAACAGTTGTCACCTCGCAGAGAAGACAAGAAAACGGTAAAATAGCATCATACTTGTAAACACGCTTCTCATGCACTTGCCAAGGCTCTTATCGATTTTTCTCCTAACATTTCTTCTCCTTACGGTGAGCCCCTTTTTTGTTCCTCCGGTTTTTGCAGAAAACTTTGATGACAGTGCCCCGGACACACTCCTCTCAAAACCCCCTCTTATTCCCGCATTACAAGTTTTGATTCCGGGATGGGACGCAGCAGACCTTGTGGTCATGGGAAAAAAAGGAACGCCCTGCAAAGAAGGTGACCTTTGTGTCTATACGATTGACAGGTACCTCAACACAATCTACAAGTGGGGCGCGGGCGCGGGCGTGATTTTTGCGATTGTCCTTATGATGATGGGTGGCGTGGAGTGGATGGTGGGATCTGCGGTAGGAACGATCGCAAAAGGAAAACAGCGTGTGATTAATGCAACATTCGGCTTATTACTTGTGCTTACAACCACAACAATTTTAACGTTTATTAATCCTAAAATTACCCAGTTGTCCGCCATTGAGGTGCAGGTGATTAACCCGGCGGGAGACACGTCTACCGAGGCAGTCCTTGGTGGAGATCAACCGGCACAGGTACCGGAGCGATACCAACCAACACCAAGTACAGCGTCCACTTCATCTTCAACTTCAACTCCTCCTGCCTATACTCCTCCCCCACCACTGGCGATCCCGGCTGCGTCTACCGCTGCTTCTTCCGCTCCAACTCCAACACAAGCACCAATCCATGCTATTGCTTTTCCAGCGATAACAACCAGATATGCATCGGCATCTGATATCGGATTAGCAGGCGGTCTTAAGTTTGCTCCCGGTGTACAGGTCTCGGGTTTTATTTTACGAACTATTGAGTATGCGGCGAACCAACTTTATTCTGGCTCACGCGGGCAGTTTCACCTATACGTCGCGGATGCACTTAGGCATCCAACGGTACAGGCACAATACTGGTTCAATAATTGCTATAAAAAAGCCGGTAGTCCAACATCAAGTTTTTCTTGCAATCCAAAAACCTGCAACCCTTTTCCACGCACCGCAGCAGAATCGCCGGTAACCACTACGGGCACCATGTCTTCCGGACCCTTTAAAATCAAACCCGAGATTGCCAATAAATATCCTACCGATGCCGAACTACTCAATTATCTCAAAACACTCGCCGATGAAAACACGAATCAATATTGCGCCCATACGCTTGGAACCACTATTGACGCTTGGTGTGGACCGCGCATTGGAAACTTTACCGATGATGCCGACTGCCATTACCGCTTAGAACAAGTAATGAAGGACATTGGATACAATCGCATCGCAAGCGAACCTTGGCATTTTGAGTATGCGGCGCAAGGCTTTGTTCCCCCAACGGCCAACGCGCGTAATGGTGCTTGGACAGATGGCAGAATGCAAGTTACCAGTAAGTATTGCGACAAAGAAATTCATGGGAGCTCTTGCGAATTTAACTATGGCGTTTGTCGTGCATCGCAAGGAGGCTCTGGCTACACGAATCTCCAAAAAGGATGCTGTTCGGACAATACCGGAAAATGTATTCCGTAACGTTTAGTCCCCTTTTGCCAGAACACATCCCCATACGGTTTGTGCGCCGGCCTGTTTTAGCACCTCTGTGCACATCTGCATCGTTCTTCCCGTGGTGTACACGTCATCAACCAAAATGACCTGCTTCGGTACCCTTCCCTTTACTGCAAAATGATCCAAACGTCGGTTTGCTCGTTTTTGTTTATCCGTCATTTCTGCTTGTGCTTTTAGGACGTGTTTTGTTCGAATAATAGTTGTTGTATTTATTGGGACCCCAAGCTCTGCACTGACCATGCGACCTAAAATCATTGCTTGATTAAACCCACGCTGTCTTTGGCGAATCGGGTGTAGCGGAACAGGCATCACTACCCATTCCCCGGTCGGGAGCTGCTGACATTGGTTCATCCAAACAGACAAGAGGTTTTCTAGAACCGGCTCCGCCTCTCTCACATAGCCGTATTTCCATTGCCGAATCACTGCTTGCAAGTAAGGATTTGCATACCATCCAAGCGCTACCACCCCATCTAGAGACTCGTCCGTGTGCGACCTACAGGCAGCGCCATAGGCCGTAACCGTTTCACAAAAGGGACAATGCTGCGTTGTTCTGCAAACAAAACCAGCGCGACATTCCGAGCAAAGGAGCTCACCATCGCGCCGGCAGGATACACAGCTTAGGGGGAAGATTGTGTCTTTGAGTGTTTTAAAAAGTCCTACTGCCATGTAAAGCTGCTTACAAGCCAGATGGATCCTCGTTTTTCCACAACCACAAGGGCGGTCTGATATTGCAATTCTGAATGAGACCGATCACGCGTGGTGAGTTCGTGTTGTACTGTTACCGTAAATGTCATTGTGGCACTCTCCTCAGATCCTCCGACCTGCTCCGTCGCAATCGCCCGTGTTGTTCTTCCCTGATACTCCGTTCCATCCGGGAGAGCGTAAATTTGACTCTGCAACTGCGCGTAGTATTCAATCGTCGTTAACTCTTGAACTTCTTCTACGTTTGTAAAGGGAACATCCGTAGAGTAGGTCCCAAATCGTTCCGTAAAATTCCGTGTAACGGTTTGTGCATTTGCGATTCCCGGAGTCACAGGTGAAGCTTGTCCCGGTGCAAATGTATTGTCTTTTACCTCTGCCGTTTGAACGGATCCCGGATCCGCAACCTCGGGAACCACACTCTCACCTCTCAACAAAAAGAACCACGCGAGGAAAATCGCCAAAAGACACAGAAGAACTATCCCTATTATGCCGTTTCGCCTCTGTTCTGGAGTTATGATCATACGTTATGACAACTGTTATTAAGCTGCGAGACTATCTACCAACCCCTCGCCTTCCGCGGCAATCTCCTCTTCAATCTCCTCCTTGGCTACTTCTTGATTCACAATTCCTTTTTCTAACGCTTGTTCTTCTTCGAGTTCTTGTTCAAACTGACGTCGTTGCGCCTCCAACTCCAAGAGCTGTTGTGGGTTTGTGGTAACCAGTTTGTCTTCTGCGTAACTTGCAACAACCTGAATGGCGGCATGCTTACTGCCGGCAAAAAAGATCCCCTGCCCAATGCCCGCCTCAAGTAACAAGTACTTTTCTGCGTCGGTAAGATTAAACGTGGTTTGCACCAGATCAGCCGATGCCGGTGATTGCTTCATGAGTAATTGCATACTGGAGTTGGTCACAATAGCCTGACCATAAGGCGAGCGTAAAAAGTCGTTTACGTCCTGCGTGATTGTTTGCACACCCAAGTAGTATTTACGTCCGCGTTTCACGAGAGCAAAAATGAATCGAGCCGAATCCTCGTGCTGCATAAGCCACCAAGCCTCGTCTATCACCAATAAACGTTTTTTACGCGTTGATCGAACCACGTTCCAAATGTAACTAATAATGTTGTAAATCGCCATCGGTCGCAACTCATCTTCCAAATCGCGAACGGAAAAAATGACAAGTTGGTTATTTGTTTCCACCGTCGTTGATGAGTTAAACAAACCGGAAAACGTTCCAAGCGTGTACTTTTTGAGTCGCTCCACCAAAGGCTCAGCACCCGTCATGCCCTCCAAAACTTCTTGCAAATCTTGCATAGTTGGAGGTTGTACCGCCGCTAAATCACTGTGTGCCGTGATATCTTTTTTCGCGTAAGCCTCCAATATGCCGCGATCCAAGAGAGCATCCTCCTCCGGAGTAAAACCAACCTTTCCCGCCTCACCCTGTGGAGTTCCCATCATAATGCGCAATAATCCCTTGGTGGTAATCACGGCCGAACGAATAATATCTTCCACGGCTTGATCCACCGTAATGGCGCGAGGTAAATCAAACGGGTTAATTTTGCTTTCCGAGGAGAGGGAAACGTTTACGTAGGTTCCTCCCACCGCATCCGACAATGTTTTGTATTCCATTTCCGGATCCACCACAATCACGTCCACCCCCAACATCATGGATCGAATAATCTCTAACTTGACCGCGTAACTTTTACCGGCACCGGATGTTGCAAACACCACGCCATTGGCATTTTGCAGACTAAATCGATCAAATAAAATCAAGCTGTTATTGTGACGATTGATGCCGTATAAAATGCCATTATCACTGGTAAGCTCGGAGGAAATAAACGGAAAACTGGAGGCGATCGGACTCGTGCTCATGTTAAACGTAATCTGTAACTCGTCATTCCCAAGCGGAATCGTAGAATTAAATCCCTGTTCCGATTGATAGTATCCGCGCTTTGTATGTATGAGTTTAGATCCAAACAGTGAGTCAATGTCATCACTAACCCTGTCCAGCTCCTCTTTGTCCTTTGCATAGATCGTTACGTAAAACGCAAACTGAAAGAAATGCTCTATACCCTGTGTAAGCGAATCTCGTAATCCCTCAATATCACGTAACGCGGTCTCTCGTAACGGATCACGCGGCTTTCCCTTTTGTTGATCCATGGAAAGTTGCGCTTCTACCTCTCCCGCCTTCTTTTGTAATTGCTTTAAAATGGTCTTCGCTTCAATGGGATAAAAAAACATGGAGATGTCCAACGTCCAGTTGAGATTAATCACCGGTGCCGCCCAACCAACACCCACATACCGCGGGTAGGCCACAATAAAAAGCGTCCGCATATACACATCGGCGATCTTCAGGTAACTGGAGTTGACGTCAAACGAAGACGGCGCAATAAGATCACGAATAGAAATAACACCGCGTTGGTACACGCGTTCTTCTGCCAATAGCTGACGCACGCTCTCTTGCTCTCGCCGTTGCTGTTGACTTTTCTCCTGCTTATTGCTCAATTTTTTTGGAGATTGAGGTGAGGGTGCGCTACCCGGCCCTTGAGCTTTTTTCGTCTTACGGCCCGATTGCTCAAACGATTCAATTTGCTGTTCAAAAGCCATACGAGGTATCTATGTCTAACTGACTTACATCCGCCAACGGTTGTGCCTGAGAGGTAACGGGATTATAGGCGTTATAATACATTTCTATAAGACTCTGCGTGTCCAGCCGCGCACCGGATAATCCCATACTATTCAGGCTTCCCAGTGCCTGGGACACACGTTGTTCCAGCTCATGTTGCCGCTCGGCGAACTGTTTTTCACTCAATCGAATACGTGATCCTGGAGCAAATGCCTCACCCGCGCGTGTCCAAAAATTCCGTTTTTTATTGGTAAACGGATCGTACGGCACAACAATGTAAAACCGTTTGCTCATAATGTCATTCCCTGCAACCAACTCCTGAACAAACGATATATAGTCCTCTGTCTGAGCGCGCAACAGTTCATTTTTTAACTCTGCACTCGCCTCACGCATACGGGCAACATAATCATCAATACGCATCTTGCGTGACTGAACCACTACCTGAAGCGGGTAATCCAATCCATTTAAAAACTGCATGTACGCCTGGATCACCGCTTGCTGTTCATCCGTAGATTTGAGGGCAAAGTTAATACTCGACACCAAAATAACCGCTCGTACGGTGCCGTCTTTTAATGCCACGATGTCGTCTC
>DOMJ01000017.1 GCA_003509895.1 Candidatus Uhrbacteria bacterium
GATTTTCCTTTGAACCGTTATGGAGCAATGATGGGTCACAAATTCTCTATAGTACAAACGGGCCAACGAGCAATTACCAGCCTCAACTATGGCTCGTAGACGGCACGAGTCAGACCCTTGGCAATAATCGACAAAGTCTTGCCCTCAACACATGGGCAGACAAGTGTACCTACGCAGACGCCTCAACGGCCTACTGTGCCGTTCCAAAAGATCTGCCTCCAGGCTCTGGGCTTCAACGCTCTCTTGCATTTGGTGTACCGGATGTTCTCTATCGCGTAGACACACGCACGGGCGTCGCTCTTCCTATAGCAGAGCCGGAAACAGGAACCAGTATGGCAAACCTGCAGGTGAGCGATGATGGCTCTGTGCTCTTTTACCAAGATGCAAAAACAGGAACTCTCCAACAATTGAGACTCCGCTAACCTATGGGACGAAAAATCATTTTTCTCGGTGTCACCAGCATCCTGGCAGTAACGATCCTCGCCATTTTTGTCTTGGTCCTCCTACCGGACTCTGCTTTGCAAAAGCCCACTATAACAGAAATTCCTCAAACATTAGAGTCACCCGTACTCACGTTTCTTGACCCAATACGCGGATCCGAGGACGCTCACATTACCCTTGTTGAGTACGGGGACTACTCTTGCCCTCTTTGCAAAACACTTGAAACAGACCTCGTCACACTCCTCACCGAGGCACCAGGCCAACGACGTCTTATCTGGAAAGATGCACCAAATGTCCAAGCACACCCGGACGCGTTTACCCTTGCTATGGCGGCACGTTGTGCGCAGGATCAGGGAGCTTTTTGGGAGTTTCACGATGTCCTTTTCTCGTCGCTTGTTGTCCTTCATGCCGATCAGCTCCAATCCTCCGCAGAAAACTTGGGCCTTGACGGAGACCTTTTTTCTACGTGCATGTCCTCGAATAATACACGTCCAATTGTCCAACATACCCTCGAGGAAGCGATTGCTCTCGGTATAACCTCCACACCAACTCTCTACATTAACGGTCACCTGTACACGGGCCCTCTCACGCTAACCGGTATACGTGCAGCTCTTCAAGCATTATGAACTTACGACTCTGCTTCCTTGGAATCTTTCTTCTCTTCGCCATGGTCCCAACGGCGAGTTTTGCTGAAAGTGCACCAACACCCGAAGAAAACATTGCGTCTCTCCCACTGGATGCTGGGATAACATTAGAACCCATCTTTCCAACATACCAAGTTTGGATTCCAGGTCTTGATAATAAAGATATCGTTACGATTGGCGACGATGAAAATGATTGCGAAAGAGGGTATATTTGTATCAATACCATCAACACCTACCTCAACGCTATTTATAAATGGATGGCGGGCTCCGGTATTCTCTTTTCTATCGTCCTTATTATGATGGGTGGGGTCGAATGGATGGTCGGATCAAGTGTCGGTACAATCAATAAAGGAAAGGGGCGTATTCAGAACGCTATCGTAGGACTCCTCCTCATCCTCACGTCAACAACATTTCTTACCTTTATTAATCCAGAGATTACCTCTCTGAAACCAGTTAAAATGCGTGTTCCGGATTATATTCAAGAGATCAATATTTCTGGAGACACCCCCGAGGTAGCCGAGACAAATACGGCTGTTTTTCCGGAACCGATCCCGACAGAAGTGCCGGCTCCCGCGCAAACACAAGCGACGGCCGCAACACTCGGAATAGGTGCAAGATTAAAAGATCTCACTTCTCTTGGGGTTATTTGTCCAAAAGCGGCAAACGTCAATACGGTGCAAGAAATAGCACATTCTTTTGTTGGTCATGTTTCCTATCGCCTTGGAGGTAAGGGTAATCAACAAGCACCCTTTATATGGGAACTTCCTCCAAAAAGTTCGAATCCAAAAATGGACAATCAAGGAAATCGATATGGCGATTATTGTCCAAATAATACAATTGCTCTTGATTGTTCTGGGTATGCGGACGCCATTTCCCGTTGTGCTGGTCTTCCACCAAGAAACGTCGGTCAATCAACAAATAGTATTTTTGCCAACACTCCAGAAATTATCAATTGCACGGATGAGAATGTCGTTACTCTCGCCGATGGATCGGAACACACGCTTGAACCTGGTGATTATCTTGGTTGGGGATCTCAGCATGTAAAGTCTTCCAACAGTTATTATGACGATACGACCGCTATGGGAACCCCCTTGCCATCAAAACGGCCAATGTCGTGGGGACACATCTATATCTATATAGGAAACGGTCTCGTGACCAACTCGGTTGGAAGCGGGCGGGATGGTGGAACCGCTATTGTTGAACGAACGCTCAATTGGGCCTGTGCACGCTATCCACTCAGATTAAGAGCCGTTGGAACCTAGCCTATGATGCGCTTCTTTCTCACACTTTTTCTCGCATTGACCCTTGCCATTTCCCTTGCTCCATCTTTTGTTTACGCCGAAGACGAACCACCAAGCCCCGTTGCCCCCACCTTCCAGGTTCCCATTCCTGGGTTTGATTTTACCGGGAGCGTGCTTATTACGGGTGATGCCGCCGTAGATGATTGCGCACCGCGCCACGTTTGTGTATCCACCCTGGGGCGTTACATCAATGCCGTATTTAAATATGGATTAGGAGCTGGAATCATTATTACGATTGTCCTTATAATGGTAGGTGGCGTGGAATGGATGATCGGATCCACTGTTGGAGGTATTAGCAGAGGTAAAGCGCGTATTCAAAAAGCGTCTATTGGTCTTCTTCTGCTCTTAACAGTAACTGTCTTCT
>DOMJ01000018.1:0-1890 GCA_003509895.1 Candidatus Uhrbacteria bacterium
CCCCAATTCGGATCCACTAAGTGACAATACGGGTTGTTGGCGTCCAGTAAGGCATCCGTATTCTCTGTGTTGCACTCATTAAACGCATCCACCGCTTGCTGCAATGTAATCACCGGCAAATTTCCTTGACCGGATTTATCTGCGGCTAATTCCAGACCCACAGGAATAATACGGGCCACACGCATTTTTACGAGGTTGGAATAACAATAAGCCTGTGTGTAACAAAACGCATCCTGATCTAGATCGGCGCGTGCGGAGGAAACAAGCGGCCATCCACCATGAAGTAAATCCGCATCAATCGCCTCCTGGATCGTCATCGCCTCCCCGGCTTCCGCACGAGAAATAATCGCCGCAAAACTTGTGTCCATCACACAATTGTTTGGACCTCTGTTTGTGGAACCGGGGCAAGTAACAAACTGATTCACCACGTTATATTGATCCAGCGTTTGAATCGGTGTAGTAAGCAAACCTTTAAACGTCTCGCGCGCTCTGTCACGCCCTCGAATATTAATAAAGTCCGGGTTAAAGACGCCACCGGTTGTAGGCGGCTCAAACAATCCCGTGTAAATCTTGTTGGTGAGTTGGCTCAAAAGTGTGTTTAAGAACACAGACCCGGCGGACACGCCAATTTGAAGCAAGGCTCCCTCATTCCCAAACAAAGCACCCTGAAGCGCTTCTGTTTGATTTCCCTGTGCTTCATCCAATTTTGATTTAAATTGATCTTCCAAGACGGTTGCAGGTGTTTTTACATTTCCGGTAATAAAATCTTCTACGTCCTTAAAGCGATCGTTCGCAAAGAGTTCGTCGGTCTTTGTCTCTTTTGTTTGTGCCGCTTGTGCGTAGGTTTGCGACAAAATGCTAATGGTGGACGAAAGTTCCGTCTGACCCTCTCCAAACGACGCTGCAAATTCATCAAAGATTCGGTTTGGATCCGCATCTTCCTGTATTGACGCAACAAAGCCCTCCCAATTGGATTGAATATCTCTAAAGTTACACGTTGGCTCCGGTTTTGTTCCTCCGGCAATACCAAGTTGCAAATTTAATGTTTTGAGAGGGCTGGTTGGCGCACACACATCAAAATTCACTCCTACCACATTCAATCCTTCGGAAAGTTGACCAATGGACTCCCCGAGCACGTCTTGCCACAAATCTTGTCCATACTCTTCTACACTGCGATACTCATAGTTTGCCGATTGTCCTTTTCCACCGGAGGCAATGGCTAACGCAGCGTCGTAGGCAAGTCGATTTGCGACGAATGAAATCAGGTTGAGCAAAATTTGAATCAACGCAACACCCAATGGTTTGAGAATGGCTTTTTCAATTTCCTCCTTTGTTTTAAAACCGACAAGGGACGAAT
Source organism: Candidatus Uhrbacteria bacterium (assembly GCA_003509895.1). Lineage (GTDB taxonomy): Bacteria > Patescibacteriota > Patescibacteriia > UBA9934 > UBA11717 > UBA11717. Next base: position 1,358 of record DOMJ01000018.1, read on the forward strand.
CAATCACCGGGAGTCCTTGCGCCAAAACCGTGCGTGGAACCACAAACGTGGAAGACACCAAAAGGACCCCGATCATCCATCCAAGGAGAAGTTTTTGAAAAATGTGGTGCGTACGTCTCATGGGTTTGCTTGTTCCAAAATATCCGTAATCGCTCCGCTTGCCGACAGTTCCTTGAGTGCCGAGTCAAAGAGGGCTCGTAATTCCACATCACTCAAGGCATCCACCGTTGCCTGGTCTATCCCTTGTTGCAAAAGCGCTGCGCGAATATCTGCATTGGTCAGTTGCCCCAGTAAGCTCTCTACGTCATCGGCGTTTTGAATTTGCGTATTGAGTCCGGCTTCTTCAAACGGCAACTTATCTGTGAGATCGGAGGCCACAAGTGGATTATTCACCCCGGCATCGGATGCTCTCCCGCAGTCCTGGCCCACCGGACAGTTAGGATCGTTCCCGCTTTTTATTTCCTGATTATCATCAAACCCATCGGAGTCGGAGTCGGCCAGGTAGGGGCTTGTGCGGAAAACGTTCAGTTCCT
>DOMJ01000018.1:1954-3677 GCA_003509895.1 Candidatus Uhrbacteria bacterium
AAATCATTCATTCCATCTCCATCTGTATCTGTTGTCTTTTGTTTTTGAATTTCTTCGGCATCTCTCTGACTCGTCGTGGTAAAGCGGTCTCCATCATAACTCACAATAAATGGGGCGCGAATACTTTGCCCAATAAAAACAATACTGAGAACAAGTCCCAAGACACCTGTTACACCAAAAATGACAATACCGACCTTTTGCTCAAGCGCATGGGTCGACCAACCCTTCTTGGGTTGTTTTGAGGAAGGAGTCGCCATAGATTTCTAAAATAAGTATAGCACGCACCTTGCACATTGCCCTGTGGAAAATCAAAACTCCTCGCAAGGAGGAGTTAGCAATACCCGTGTAAGAGATTGTACAGGTGAATCCACTCGTCCGCAGAGAGCTCTTGCGGTCGCGCCGTTATCGGATGACCCATAGACACGAGAGCTTCCTCTAGTTGTGGAATCGTTACCGTTGACAAGGTTCCAAGAGTGGATTTGAGCTGCTTCCGCTTTTGCGCAAACGCAACACCGGCAAAGGAAAGTAACTTTTCCGGATCTCGCACGCCGTGTGCGTCTAAATCTTCTTGTGTGTAGAGATCCAGTCGAACGACTGTGGAATCAACCTTGGGTGGTGGAGCAAACGCGGTTCTGGAAACAGACACAACATGTTGAACCGATGCAAAAAGTTGCACCATCAATCCAAGTAAACTCATATCACCCGCCGTTGCCAAAAGGCGCTCGGCGACTTCTTTTTGAATCATCACAACCGCGCGCAATGGTTTATGACCCGCAGATAACATCCATCGCAATAATGCGGACGTGATGTTATAAGGAAGATTCCCCACCAGAATAAAATCGCCTTCAAAAATGGTACGCGCATCCTCCAATGCCGGATCCAACACATTTCGTTCCACAAGCTCCAATGTTGTACTGGATACACGCGCTTGCGTTGCCAGAATCGCCTCTTTATCTATATCCACAGCAACCACGCGCGTGGCCTCTCGCACCAGTTCTTCTGTTAATACCCCTTCACCCGGGCCAATCTCTAACACCTCGCGCCCTGCAACATCGGCCGCCTCCACAATCGCCTGAATCACGGAATCATCTCGTAAAAAATGCTGTCCAAAAAACTTCTTTGCCTCCATAGCTACAATTTAAAGGATCCTTGGCGATGAACCACCACTTCCCCATTCACTAATTCTATAATCATAGATGGTGGGAGTGGCTCAAGTGTTCCCCCATCCAGATAAAGGTCCGGTTGTTCTGCTTGGTGAGCGAACTGTTCTTGCACCTCTTGTACGGTATAAGCTGCCGGTTTTCCATGGATGTTTGCCGATGTTGCCACGATCGGCCTGGCAAGCCCTTCCACAAGAGCATGCGCAACGGGATGGCTGGACACGCGTAGTCCGACCGTTCCCTGACGCAAACAAAGAGGTGAAAGAGCTTCGTTCGCCTCCGGTACCACAACGGTTAATGGACCCGGCCAATGCCGTTTTGCTAACGCTTCGAGCTCCGGATCCAATATTCCACACCACCGTGCCATGTCCATACCGGAAATAATCAACGCCATCGGTAGATCACCGGAACGTTGTTTGATCCGCATCACCCGCTCCACAGCTAAATGATTTGTTGCGTCGCAAGCGATTCCATAAGACGTCTCCGTCGGAAACACCACCACACCACCCTGTTTCAGTAGGGCGACGGCCTCCTCCAGTTGCGCCTTTGTTGTCTTCATAATA
>DOMJ01000018.1:3740-5815 GCA_003509895.1 Candidatus Uhrbacteria bacterium
CAATTCCCTCCTGCACACTCACCTTTGCCTGCCATCCCAATACCTCTTTTGCCAAGGTGGCGTCCAAGCGACTGCGAAAAATCTCTCCCTCTCGATCCTCACCAAATAGCGGTCCTTGATTGTACGTTGTTTCTGCCGCAACAAGTTTATACAACGCGTGAATAGATGTCTCCGTGTCTGTTGCAATATTTAATTCACCACACCAAGATGTTTTCATCGCACGTAAATATGCCTCTACAATATCGTCTACAAAAATAAAATCTCGTGTTTTCTCTCCTGTACCAAAAATGGTTGGTGATTCCCCTTTAAGCATCAACTCAATAAACATGTTTACGGCATTTGTACCTCGTGGACCATAGGCATTAGAAAAGCGTAGTGAAATAGCCGCAATCGGATAATGCTCGGAATAGTTCCACATATACATTTCTGCCGATCGTTTGCTGACCCCATAGGGAGAGATTGGTCGCACGCATGCCGTTTCCTGAATCGGCACGCGTGCGGAAGGATCATAAACAGCCGCGGTGGAAGCAAACACGACCCGTCCGCCACCAATGGCACGCATGGCATCCAGAACATGAATAGAACCCAAGATATTTTCCTGTGCATCCAAAATCGGATTCTCCATACTTGACTGCACAACCTTTTGCGCGGCGAGATGAAACACCACGTCGGGCTGGAATTTCTGAAATACTTTTTTCAGCTTTTTCCCGTCTGTAAACACATCCAACTTGTTCACGGCACAGCTGCCTTGAATATTTTCCGGCTTCCCCGTACTCATATTGTCTATCACCAAAACCTCGTAACCCTCTCGTAAAAGGCGAGTTACTAAATGGGATCCAATAAACCCACACCCCCCGGTAACAATAATGCGTTCTTTTTCGGTTGCCATAGTGTTAAAGATGCGACTGTCTCAATCGTGCATGAATAAACGGTAATACGCCTCCATTCAATACCGACTCAGTATCAGACGTCTCAAGCTGCGTGCGATGATCCTTGACTAACTGATACGGATGCAACACATAGGAGCGAATTTGACTCCCCCATTCGGCCGAGGAGACTTCTCCACGAATGGAATTCAATTCCTGTGCCTGAGCTTCGAGTTTACGTTGTAAGAGCTTTCCGCGCAAGATTGTGAGCGCGGTTTCCTTATTCTGTGTTTGCGATCGCTCGTTTTGACAACTCACCGTAATACCCGTTGGAATATGAACCAAGCGCACGGCGGAATAGGTCGTATTGACGCTTTGCCCGCCCTTTCCGCTTGAAAGAAACGTATCCACTCGCACATCCTTCATATCCAGGTCCACGTCTTCATCCCGTTGCAACTCCGGTAATACATCTACAAGTGCAAAACTGGTTTGCCGTAACCCATCCGCGTTAAACGGAGATTGTCGCACGAGCCGATGCACACCGGCCTCCGTTTTAAAATGTCCATAGACCCGTGTTCCCTCCACTCGCATCGTTGCAGATTTGATACCCGCTTCCGCACCACGACTTTCATCCACCAGGGTCGTCTTCCAACCTTGTTGCTCACAAAAACGTAAATACATACGCAAGAGCATTTCCGACCAATCCTGCGCATCTACCCCTCCCGCACCCGCGTGAATAGACACAATGGCGTTTGTTGCATCGTACTTACCGGTAAACATGAGTTGGAGCTCTAACGCCTCGTAACGAGCTTGCACATCTAAAAATTTCTCTTCCAACTCTTCCGCGCTACCTTCTTCCTCTAACAAAAGTTGAATCAACTCAACATCTTCTTTCAGAGCCGTCCACGTTGCGACTTCGTTTTTTTTATCTCCAAATTGCTTGGCTATGACCTGTGCACGCTCCGAATCCAACCAAAATCCCGGCACCGTCATTTGCAATTCTAAGGCGTCACGCTCTTTTATGTGCGTCTCTATGTCAAAGAGAGTCCCAGGCTTGCGCTATGGATTGGGCAAGTTGGGCACTACGTGATTTAAGCTCTGTTTTGGTCATCATTGTTTCAGTATAGCAGATTTCGTATGAGTCTGCGGTATGGGGATCAGATCCAGCCTGTCGTAACCCGAGAACACAGGTGTTTTGAAAGATGGAGC
>DOMJ01000052.1 GCA_003509895.1 Candidatus Uhrbacteria bacterium
AAAGGGACAATCGGATAGAGACGCACTAGACTTACTCATGACCCGCTGTCTTCTGAGTGCGAACGCACGCAGAGTGGCGTGGCCTGCCGAGTCACTTATTTTTGCACCACTCCGAGCGACTCTTAAAACATCCGCTCACGAGAAACGACCACATTGAGTGCCCCCTGCTCCGTTGTTACGTTAAACCTGTCTCCCTCTATCTCCACCCCATCGGCCACAGCCTTCACGGACAGATCAAACAGTACTTCAAATGTTTCAAACTGGATCATCGTCACCGCCGGCACGATTCTAAACCCCTTTCTCTTTTGGGTGGTAATAGTCACGTGCAACTTACCGTCTATTGGATTCGCAATATCTTCTTCTCCTGTTGGCGCCTCTACGGATAAGTTCAAAATCTCCAACTGCCCTGTTTTATTGGAAACGAGGTCATACGCTTTTCCGTGTCGCACACGCGTAATGGCCCGTGGAAATCGCACGCCTGTTAAAAATCGTTGACCGTTAATGTTTCCCACATCAAGCGATTCAATAATCCGTTGCGACAACGTATCGCACGCTTGCACCCCTTTTGGAATTCCCAAAATTCTGGCAAGAACATTCCGTTCTCCAACAGGAATAATAGCAAGCGTTGCCCCTGCGTCTACAATTGTCGTCAGTACTCGGTGCACGGTTTGATCGTTTCCAATCACCACCACCGTCTTTGCCCCAGCCGCAACTTCCTTACGAATTTGCTCATCGGGGTCCCTAAACAGGGCAAGGCGAACGATTTTTCCTTGCAACCCCAGGTCCGTAATACGATGTTCTATGGCAATCAGGTCGCGCTCGTATTTCCGATCCTGCACAAATGCATCATAAATATAACAGTACATGGATCACGTTACTCTTCGCTCTCCACAACAACCGTTGCCCCATTTGGCATCAAAATTTTTCCGTTGATGGTTGCCCCGGCTGCCACGCTCAACACACGCGTCGTTAAATCCCCTTCCAACAAAGATGACGCTGCAAGCTCCGCTTTTTCCTGCACGCGTACATTACCCTTAATCTTGCCGGAAAGCATCAAATTGTTTGCCGTCAGGTCTGCGTCAATCACGGCGGTTACACCCACAATCACGTTGCCGGCCGCCGCAACGTTTCCGTGTACCATTCCCTCAATCGTTACATCCCCATTACTCGTAAAATCTCCTTCCACCTTTACTCCTTCCGCGATCATTGTTTCCCCTCCTGCGCTTTTTGTCTTCATAGTGTCTCTTCGTTAATTTGTTTGTTGATTCCCCCAACCTACATTTGATCGATCGGCGCGATGTTCATAATCGCCAATGCATTAGTCAACGTTATCAGGACTGCATAGGAAAGAGCAAGTTTCGCCGCTGTGGATGATTCGTTATCAGGATTCACAATACGCGTAGAGGCATAGTATCGCGAGAAGCTTTGCGCCAAATCAAACGCAAACTGTGGCACATCCGCCAAGGCCAAGTACGTGGCACTTTCTCGCAAAACAATAGGAAAACGAGCTAAGTGGTCTATTAAATCCTCCGCCTCCGGAGCATCAATGACCGACGATTCAAACACCGGCTTCACTCCCGCCTTCTTCATGAGACTCTGAATACGTGAGGCGGTATAAAGCAGGTAAGGTCCGGATGTTCCTTCGAAAGCAATCGCTTCATCAATCAAAAACACAATTTCCTTATTTGGATCTTGCTTTGCCACCGTATAGATCATCGCCGCGTGACCAATGGCGGTTGCCGTTTGTCTGACTTGTTTCTCCGCCCACTCATTGTGTCGCTCACGCGTTTCTTTCATGGCTGCATCACGCAATAAATCTCGTAGCTCCTCATAGCGAATAATATTTCCTTTTCTGGACGACATCGCCCCTTCCGGAAGTGTCACAAAATCGTAAGAGAGGTGTTCGTACGGAATGTCTCGCCCCATCAATTTGAGTGTAGCAAACAACTGTTGCATAGCAAGCGATTGACGTTTGTCTACCACAATGGCACTTCTGTCCAAATCGTAATCAGCCGATTTATGCTCAGCGAGCGCAAGATCCTTTGCATTATACAAGTGCGTGCCATCAGACTTTACGAGCAGGCTCACGCCCAAACCTTCCTCTTCTAAATCTACAATCACTGCTCCTTCGCTTTCCACAGCAATCCCCTCATGTTGGAGACGTTTTACAATCCGTTTGGTGTCCTCCAACAAATCACTCTCGTAGTATTGCACATCAATTGGAATTTCCATTTCCTTAAAAATGGCGTAAATGGCATCAATAGACCATTGGCGTGTGGTCTTCCACAACTTTGTCCAGTCTCCTCGCTTTTCTTCCAATTCTCGTTGAATCTCAGAGATTTCCATACGTGCTTCCTCGTTCTCCTCCGACGCCTGCGTAGCCTCCGTATACACGCGCCCCAGAAAATTAATCTCGTCTCCTTTTGCCGGAATCTCGTGCTCATGAAACTTGTGCATGGCCCACAAACATTTTGCTACATTATTCCCTAAGTCATTAATGTAACTGCAGGCGATCACGTTGTGTCCGGTCGCACGAAGCAAATTGATCGTCACGTGCCCAACGACCATATTGCGTATATGTCCAATGTGCACCTCTTTATGCGTATTAAAATTAGCGTATTCAATCAAAATGCGACGACCGTTCCCAATGGTCCATGTGCCGTATGCATCTTTCATTTCCAAAACTTGCTGCACCACTTGCTCGCCATACTTGCCCATGTCAAACGTAAAATTGACGTACGGTCCACGCGCCTCCACTTTGCGTATAAAACCTTTTGCTCCAATTTTTGCGGCAAGTTCCGTAGCGATCTCCGATGGATTGCGCTTAAGGCCTTGCGCGAGCGTAAAACAGGGAAAGGCAACATCTCCCAACACGCGGTTGGGAGGCATTTCTAATTCTTCAAAGGTTGGCGTGTATGTTTTACCGATGGCACCTTTGAGTGCCTTGAGAACTTCTAATCGCGCGGTTGTGTACACGTAGGCTTTATTGGGCATATTAAACGAGTCGCACAAAATGGCGTTTTCCTTTTTGTAATACACCCACACGCGCCATCGCGTCCGCGTCGTGTATCAGTTGACCGTCCAACTTAACGGCCCTCTGAGTGATCTGACGACGTGCGTCAGTTTTAGACAAACAAATCTTCGTTGCTTCCAACACATCTACGTACGTCATCCCATCACACAGCGTAAATGCGGGCATCTCATCGGGAATCACTTTATGAGTAAAGACACTCGTAAAATGTGCGCGTGCTCTGTCTGCTGCCTCGGAGTCGTTATAAATACGAACCAGCTCCCACGCCAACTGCGCTTTTGCCGCTCGTGGATCACTCATAAGCTCCTGTTTGATCTCCGCAAGCCTCTCCAAAGAAACATCCGTACACATCTCAAAGACATTCCAGATAACGTCGTCCGGAAGTGTCATCACCTTGCCAAACAAATCCTCCGGAGCAAGATCAATATTCATCGCGTTACCTTCTGACTTTCCGATCTTTCTACCGGACGCGTCTGCCAATAAGGGACGTGTAAGGACTCCTTTCTCTTTTGCATGAATGCGTTTTTGCAATGTACGTCCGGCCAACATATTAAACGTTTGATCCGTACCACCCACCTCCAAATCTACGTCCATCGCCACGGAATCATATCCTTGCATCAATGGGTACAAAAACTCATGGAGCCCGATTGGCAATCCTTCCTTCATCCGTGTCTCAAACATATCACGCTCCAACATTTGTTGAACCGTAAAGTTTGATGATAACCGAATCACATCCGACAAGTTCATTTTTGCCAGCCATTCATGGTTGTATTTGATCGTCACGGGATTCTGAGGGTAATCAAAAATGGCTTTTGTTTTTTCTGCAAAACCTTTTGCATTGCGTTTTGTTTCCTGCAACGTGAGTGATTTACGCGCATCCGTCTTACCTGTTGGGTCTCCCAACGTTGCCGTAAAGGTTCCCATGAGTAAAATAACCTCGTGTCCCAGACGTTGAAACTCGCGCATCTTCCATAGTTGCACCGTATGACCAATGTGCACATCGGTCGTCGTAGGATCCCAACCCAAATACAATCGCAACCGTTTCCCACTCATGAGTTGTTTTTTGAGCCAGTCCTGATCCGGATAGATGGAGTCCACACCACGCGTCAGTACCTCATGAATGCGATCAGGATCTGTAATAATTTTTTGTTTCTTGTTGAACATATCTGGTTTTGTAAGTGAGACATTCTCTGTCGCTTATCCAAGAGCGGCAATTTGCTGCGTGAGCACCTCTCCTTTGGCTGCGGCTTCGGCAAGTTTACCCCGCTCCTTTTCCACCGCCTCGACAGGGGCCTTATCTATAAACCCAGTGTTTGCGAGCTTTTTCTCAAGCACAACCACATAATCTTGCACGTTTTTCAACTCACCGGACAACCGAGCACGCTCCGCCACAAGATCAATCACACCGGCAAGTGGAATGTAAACAGCGTACTCACCCGCGTGCAAAAACACGGATCCTTCCGGTCGCTCCATGGTCTTTGCAAACGTAACGCTCTCCACGCGTCCAAGCTGTCTTATGGCCGTCTCCAAAGGTCGCAGCACATCAACGCTCTCTCCTATAATCATCACACCAACTTTTTTCACCGGGTCTATTTTATACGTCGCGCGTGTCCCACGAATAACCGTGATAATCTCCTTAAACGCTTCAAACGATCCTTCTTCACGTACATCTACAACCTCCGGCCAATCCTCAATCAACAACATTTTGTCTGATCCAAACTCTTCCCACAATCGCGTGGTCACAAACGGCATGTAAGGGTGCCACATTTTCAACACATTCTGCAAAACGTACAGAAGCGTTTCTTCCGTGCTCTGCTTAAGCACCTCATCTTGTAATTGACCCTTGGCGACCTCCACATACCAATCGGCAAAATCCCCCCAGGTAAAATCACGCAAGACCTCTGCCGCCTGCGAGAAGAGAAACGCCGGCTCATCAATCATGCTCGTTACACTGGTGATGGTCTGGTTGAGCCGATTCAAAATCCATGTGTCCGCCTCGGTTATGGGCGTTGGGGTGGTCTCTACTTTACGCACCTCCTCAACGGACAAAAACACAAAGCGCGCAATATTCCACAGCTTGTTCACAAAGTTTCTATACCCGGCAATTTTCTCCTCCGATAGCTTTACGTCGTTACCGGGGGTAGAACCCACAACTAAACTCAACCGTGTTGCATCGGCACCATACTTCTGCTTCATCGTGAGTGGATCAATAATGTTCTCGAGCGCTTTAGACATTTTTCGTCCCTGATCATCTCGCACAAGGCCATGGAGATACACGTATGAAAAAGGTATTTCGCCAAGTGTATACAGAGACATAAAAATCATTCGCACAACCCAAATAGGCAGAATATCGTATCCTGTTTCCAACATGGTTGTTGGGTGATACTCCCTTAAATCAGGCGCGTCCTCCTTGGGCCATCCCATTGTGGAGTAGGTCCACATCCCCGCCGAGAACCAGGTATCCAGAACGTCCGTATCTTGTTCCCAGCCAGAACCCTCGGGTGCATCAACGCCCACATACACTTCCTCGCCTTTATACCAAGCAGGAATACGATGTCCGTACCATAACTGACGAGAAACGCACCAAGGACGGTAGTTGTCTACCCAATGGAAATAGGATTTTTCAAAGCGTTCGGGGATAATCGTCACAGCTTTTGACCTCACGGCGTGCTGTAACAACGACTGAATGGTAACCATCTGTCCATCCTGTAAACCCGCAACCGGCATATGTGCCGATTGTTTAAATGCAAATGCTTTTTCTACATCTACAAACCACTGCAGTTTTGGGAGCGGCTCAATCACAGCACCCGTTCGTTCCGCGGTTGATACTATTTGGGTGGTTTCTTCTTCTTTTTCCAACAATCCCTCCGATCGCAACCAAGTCACAATCTTCTCACGCGCCTCAAGCACAGGTAGACCTGCCACCGTCGACCCCGCCGCCTCTGTCATTCGCGCTTTTTCATCAATCACTTGAATCATCTTTAAATCGTGACGCTTGGCCATCGCCTCGTCAATCACACTGTGTGCCGGTGTCACACCAAGCGCACCCGTTCCAAATGCCGGATCCACCTCCTCATCGGCGATCACCTGAATGTCTAACGAGGCACCGGCAAAGACAACGGAGACCGTTTTTCCAATAAACGCCTTATATCGCTCATCGCCCGGATGCACAGCAACCGCCGTGTCTCCCACCTTTGTCTCCGGTCGCGTAGTCGCAATCGTGATTGGAAAATCTTTGCTGTATTTAAACGTATAAAGCGTTCCTGTCCGCTCTTTGGGAACCAATTCGTCGTTAGAAATAACCGTCTGGCCCACCGGATCCCAGTTGATCACGCGATATCCACGATACATTAACCCATCGTCATACATTTTTTTAAACATGGTACGCACCGCAAGGTTCCGAGGTTCATCCAACGTAAACGCCTCACGCGTCCAATCAATACTGCACCCCATGCTTCGCACCTGATGTTGAATCGTGGCACGACTCTTCTCCACAAACGCATCCACCTTCTGTAAAAATGCCTCACGCCCAAGATCATGTCGCGTCTTTCCCTCTTCTTTCATCAGTAACGTTTCCACTTTTACCTGCGTGGCAATCGCCGCATGATCCGTTCCGGGCAACCACAGCGTTTTCTTTCCTCGCATCCGCGCAAAACGAACCATAATATCTTGAATCGCCAACATCACGGCGTGACCCATATGAAGCGTCCCCGTTGCATTGGGAGGTGGTAACACCATAGAAAAAACCTCCGTGCGGTTTCCGGGGAGGTTTTCTGGGGTATACAAACCACTTTCACGTTCTTTTAACGCAATTTCATCTTCATGTTGTGAGGGCTCGTAGGCCTTGGGAAGCTCTGGCATATCTGCAAATTCTCTGTGTTTAGCCTCCCAAATGTACCTTTCTCTAACAAAAATCGCAAGGACCGAGGTACACAATCATTCTTTTTCCCGCGCACGAATCTTTTTGATCAAATATCCGATAAAGGAAAAAATGATTCCCCACACGATCGGCACGATGGTGATCGCCAAAAAGGCACCAACAACAACAAACAGAGACCATTCATCATAACCCAAAACATGCCAGCTGTATTCAATCTCTGTCGTATTAGCAAGATAGCCGGCCGACCACACGAATGGAACCAGCGGCCACAAAAAAACAACAAACACCACCGTCCAAACAACGTCAAAAAAACCGCGAGTGCTTCCACCAAAGAAAAATAGAAGATCACTTCCAATTTTGAGCCACAACAAGAGCAATCCGACGAGCGCAAACACGTGCCCGTTTGTATAAAACGTTGGTTGCAGCCATTTCCATGTTCGCGTTGAAACAAAACGAAGAACATAGACATACCACACGATCGCACCAATCGTCGCCAGTATCGTAGACAAAATAAAGAGTCCACGCTTATCCTCCGTAATAAAATAAGCAATCTTTGTGTGTGACAAAACAATAGCTAAGAGGCCAAAGACCCACGCCCATGTACGCAGCACCGGTTTTGAAAAAAAGCGAATCACCATCTTCATATTACACGCGGAATTTTTTTATCCGTTCCTTCATGGATTCTATCACTACCTTCTCCGCCTCAACAATCGTTTTGTTCATAAAACAAATACGCGCGAGTTCTCTGGTACCGGTAGGCTTAAACGGAAGCGACAACTCCACACTGTCCATTCCTCTATGCGTTGAGATAAGACCGCAAATGTGTTTTTGATGATCCTCGTACAATAAAACAACCACCTCCGCCATGGGAGCATTTTTAATCAGCTCTTCTATCACGTCCGGCAAATCTTCTTCCCGGGCACCGGCATGAATAAAATCTTGCTGCGACAAAAGGCTCCACACCAATTTAGTTGGTTCATCATTTTTAAGACGTGCCAATGCTCGTCCCCATAGTCGCAATGTCTCCACGGTTCGCGTGCGATACAAATTATCCACAATGTCCTCACGGCGCGCGCCCTGGCGCATCAAGGCGCTTGCTCGCTTGAGTGTTTTTGGCGTCACTGTTGGCGTTTTAAAGCTTTGCGTTTTTGCAATCATGCCTGTAAGCAATGTTGTTGCCAGCGCTTCCGTCATTGCGATACTTGGCCACTCGCCCAACTGTCCAACCAATACCTCTGCCGAACTGGTCGCCGTAATATCTACAAGATTTACCTGTCCGTAATGTTCGTTTGCGGCCACATGATCTATGTTGATCATCGGCGTCTCATAAAAAAATTCGCTGTGTTTGGTATACAGCTCTCCCAAAGCATCCAGAGATGCAGCACCCACGACCAAAATCAAATCGTATCTATAGGTACTGGTGTGCATATGAATATCCGCTTCAGACCAAATGCCATCTTTTGGTGTAAGGTAAATTTGAAGTTTATGATCTTCTACGTTATAAGACAGCTCGTCTAGCGGTGCTTTGGATAAATCAACCGTCACCACAAACTTACGTAGCTGTCCAAACGTCGGACGCACGCGCTCCTTGATCTGCAAAAAGTCGAGGGTCTTGGGAGCCGGTCCATCTGCCGCCACAATATCCGAGGTTTTTCCGAGTTGATCCAAAATCTGCTGGCAAGCAAACCCCGTGGTATACCCATCCACGCCCGAACCTTGCGCTAACACAATCACGGGCCGCTGAGCCCGTTTCATGAGTTCCAAGGTTTGTTCGTGTCGTGGAAGTGCCATGTTTCACTATCGGTAATAGCTTCCATTTTTCTCCCCCCAGATCGCACTCTGGTTTTCTTCGTTGAGCCGAGGCGTATAGGGAATACACGGATCGTTTTGAGCGAAGAAGGCACTATACCCCGTCCGTAACCGAACGTCAATGGGCGAGGGTGGGTCATATAAGTCTACCCGTATTGCTCTCCTAAGACGACCGTCGTTTATGAACGGTACATCTCATAAAAATCCTCCGTCCCGTTGGAGGCTTATGCTCGCATTTCTATTCTTTTCACGTTTTCAAACATGGTTCATCGAAATAAAAACTGATCGTCCGAATACTGCTTACAAAATAATAAGCACGATTTTCTGAGCCAGAAAAAAATAATCGCGATCATAACTACCACAATAATCGTGTTCGTTGTTTTTTCGCTTAATTTGTATAAAAGGTTTCGACCGAGCACTGTTCCAACAAGGATAAAGGGGAAAATGTACAGTAAAGGAATTAACTCGGGAATGGTGAGTTGATTTGTTGAAAGTCGAACCACTGTGGCAAGAAGAAAATTTGAAGCTCCTATAAACGCCGTCGTCCCATGCAATTGAGAAATTGCTAACTCCTTACCTCGTTTGGGGAAAGAATGATTATTTTCATGATCATATTGTCATAAAAAAATTGCTTTATAAAAAGGTTTGTTTTTTCAAATTTTGCCGAACATATCGGGATTAAGCGAAGTTTTCTGGAGCGTAGTGGAAGAAAATTTGGGAGAGGGACTGGCACACACCTTGAAATATATAAAATGTGTGTCAGTCCTGAACCGCTTATCCCGTGTTACGTGATGTAGCCAGAAATTTCTATACTTTAATGTATTTTTTGGCAATTTATTTTTCTAACCTATCGAGAATTGCGCTTCTTAGCTCATCAAAACTCATGCCGAGTTCTTGTCCTAATTCTTCGATTTTATCAGATACCACAGAAAATTTATCTCCATAGTCCATTACTAAACGCATAACTTCCGGCTGAATATTCGGCTGGTTTGGTAACTTAATATATTTTTCTAGCAATTCTCGATCTTCTCCTGACCCATCAATTAACGCTTGAATCTGCCGTTCTCTATTTTCACTTTCCCACGGTGGAATGACACCTTTAGATGATTCTAACATAGGTTTTGTTGATTAAATATCAAAACTGACTAAATTTTATCACAAACTATGTTCGTCTTGAAATAAATTGCCAAAAAAGTCTGAAAAAATAGTAAAGAAGTTTCTGGCTATTTCACACAGCACGCGGCTGATGCGAAGTGACGGTATGGCATGGAGTGAAACGGAATGGCATGCCGGCATTTCGCATAGTCGTAGTTCGACGAAGTGGCGCAACGCGTCCACAGAGCCGAACGGCGGCGGGCAGCCGCGCGCGTTCGGTCGAAATGAAGCGTAGCGC
>DOMJ01000030.1:0-2928 GCA_003509895.1 Candidatus Uhrbacteria bacterium
TATGGCCTATAAAAAAGCCATGGCGATTAACTGGTGTGTGAGCTGCAAAATCGGACTCGCCAATGAAGAAGTGGTTAATGGAGTTTGTGAACGCTGTGGGGGAACCGTGGAAAAACGTGACAAAGAACAATGGATGATCGCCATAACCCGGTACGCAGACAGATTGATTGATGATCTATCCTCTGTTGATTACCTGCCAAAGATTGTCAAGCAGCAAGTGGATTGGATCGGACGATCGGAGGGAGCAGAGGTGATCTTTGAGTTGGAGGGCAATGTGAGTGAGTATCAATTTTTGGGACTGCATGCGTTTAAAGACAATGCCTCTTCTGCTTTTTGGCCCTGGTTACAAAAAGAGCTTTTGTTACGCGGTGGTGAGTTGACGGTGTTGGATCTCCCAAACCCAAGCGAGCCTCAGATTGCCGAGCAGGTTCAATTTATTAAGGAACACTACACGTTCAATAAGAAGACGATTGTGATTACGCATTCGCTTGGGGGCGTTGCGGCGCTCAAGTTGCTCCCTGAGTTAGATCAACCGATCGAGAAGTTGATTCTTATTGCACCACCGGCAGCCCCGGATGGATTTCTTGATCAAAAACCAAGACCCGCATTGGACGCGTGTTGCGATTGGTCGTTTGATTACCAGGTGATTGCAGATAAGGCGGGATCCATTGTGGTTGTTGCCGATGCGCAAGATCACATTGTTCCTCTGTCGCAACCAAAACAGCTTGCCGAGCAATTGCAGGCGGAATTTGTTGTCCTAAAATCGCAGAACCCTCATTTTGACGGTGGAGAAGAGCCGGTTGTGTTACAAATGATTGTGCCCCAAATAACCGTCTTTACCACCCGACCAGATACCTTGTTTGGGGCGACGTACGTGGTATTGGCGCCGGAGCACCCGCTTATTGCCAAGCTGGCGCATCAGATTTCCAATATCCAAGATGTGGAGGCGTATCAAAAGCAAACAGTAGGCAAGACGGATATTGAACGAGGCGATGAAACACAAGAAAAGACGGGTATTGTGTTGGAAGGTGTCCATGTGATTCACCCTGTTACCGGTAAGTTGTTGCCTGTATGGGTCGCCGATTATGTGCTGATGGGGTATGGCACGGGGGCGATTATGGCTGTTCCTGCACACGATGTACGTGATTATCAATTTGCAAAAACATATGGTTTGCCAATTCATCAAGTTATAGAAGCACCGATCGTTTCTGTTCCAAGTGGTATTGTGCATCAAACAGCAGGGCAACTTACAGAACCGATTGTTATTGATGTTGCCTGTTATACGGGGGAAGGTGTATGTGTCAACTCAGACTTTTTGAATGGGTTGGAAATTGAGGCGGCAAAAGCAAAAATGATTGAATGGTTAGAGAAGGAGGGGAAGGGTGTGCGAAAGATCAACTACCGTTTGCGCGACTGGGTCTTTTCTCGACAGCGCTATTGGGGCGAGCCGATTCCATTGGTGCGTTGCGCCGGGACGTGTGGATCGGCTACAAACGGGTGGGTTGCGGTGCCGGTGGATCAATTGCCGATAGAATTGCCGGAAGTAGACAAATACGAGCCAGCCGACAGTGGAGAATCGCCTTTGGCAACGATCACGGATTGGGTCAACACCACGTGCCCGGACTGTGGAGGGCCGGCAACGCGCGAAACAGATACCATGCCAAACTGGGCCGGAAGTAGCTGGTACTTTTTGCGCTATATAGATGCGCACAATACGGAAGTCTTTGCCGATCCACAAAAACTCAAAACATGGATGCCTGTGAATTGGTATAACGGCGGAATGGAACATACAACACTACATTTGCTGTACTCACGTTTTTGGAATAAGTTTTTGTTTGATCGCGGTCACGTGCCAACCGCCGAGCCATACGCAAAGCGTACGAGTCACGGATTGATCCTCGCCGAAGATGGAACCAAGATGAGTAAAGCAAAGGGCAACGTGGTAAATCCGGATGGGCTCGTAGAGGAATTTGGTGCCGATGCTTTACGTTTGTTGGAGTTGTTTATTGGTCCGTTTGCAGAACCGGCGCCTTATAGTCATGCCGGCATTGTAGGAACACGCAGATTCTTGGAGAAAGTTTTTTCTTTGGTGGAGAAGGTTACAGACACATCTTCGCCGGAGGTTGTACGCGCATTGCATCAACTCATTCAAAAAGTTGGGGAAGACATAGAGGAGATGAAGTACAACACCTGCGTCTCGTCTTTGATGGCGTTTGTGAATACGGCTCTAGCTGGGACGATTTCCAAGACTGACGCAAAAACCTATATTCAAGTACTAAACGTCTTTGCGCCACACGTGGCCGAGGAGGCTTGGGAGATGTTGGGAGAGACGACACTCGTTTATTTGAGTAAGTGGCCTGTTTTTGATGCAAATCTTGCTAAGGTGGCAATGATTATCTTGGGCGTGCAGGTCAATGGGAAGGTTCGGGGAGAAGTTGAGCTTGCTATGGATGCAACAAGCGAACAAGCGCGTGCGGCGGCAGAGGCCAATGAGCACGTCGCAAAGTATTTGCAAGGGCAGATGGTGAAAAAATTCATCTATGTTCCCGGACGTATTGTGAGTTTTGTGGTGTAGAACAGAGTGAGAATGCAAAAGAGCTGTGTTTGATAGTGGGGGATTATCCACACTTGCAAAAAATAATAGGGTTGTTATAGTACCCATAGTTCAGATTAGAAGTGAACCACAAAAACCTCCCCTCCGGGGGCGTTTTTGTTTGTTTGCAAAAATGAGGGTGTGGGGTCCGGTTCGTATGAGTCTGTGGTATGGGGATCGGATCAGTATAGGTATAAGTACATGTATGTAGTATGCGGATCACATCCTGCCTTCGTCCCCGAGAACATATGCGTTTTAACGTAAGAGTCTGACGAATACGGTAAAACACGTGTGTTTTAAGATAAGTGTATTCGACGAAGTACTTCAGGCAATGT
>DOMJ01000030.1:3148-30506 GCA_003509895.1 Candidatus Uhrbacteria bacterium
CTCTACGTCCGAGTCCCTTTTTTCAACACAACCCGAGCGACTTGTGCCGAAACAAAAAGGAAAGAAGAAAATCAAGGTAAGTTAAATAAAGACAAAAATCCATGAGTAAATCATCTGTATTTCAACTTTTTCTTGTCCTGTGGCTGTGTGGTGTATTTGTGCAGCAACTCATCTTTCGTGATATGTGGCCGGATGTTTTGGCGGGCGAAAGGCAACTTGTGGGTGTTGTGCGCGAGCAAGTGGATCAGCAAGGTTTGGTGCAGCGCGCGCGCGTCCAGTCCGATGGAATTCCCGGATTTGTTCAGGTGGAAGTCGGTTCTTACCCCACGTTACTGGTTGGCGATGTTGTGACAGTTTTGTGTACGATACAACCGATTCGTACTCTTGCCGTGACAGAGTTCCGTTATGATCGCTATCTTGCCAAGGAACACGTGTATGCGGTGTGCAAAGGGTATGGATCACCACAGATTGTGGGTGTTGAACACGGATGGCGACGCACGATGGATCGGTGGCGGCAAGGATTTGCTGGGCTTATTCAACGTCATTTGCAAGAACCGCATGCGAGCCTCTTGATCGGCCTATTGTATGGGGCGCGGTCTACGTTACCTGCGGATCTTGTGGATGCGTTTAGGCGGACGGGCACGATGCATATTGTGGCGGTATCGGGGTTTAATGTTACGGTCGTGTCTAACGCCATCCTCTTACTTCTTACGCTTACATTTCTTAAACGCCAACGTGCGTATGCCGTGGTAGTGATAGGGGTTTTCTTGTTTGTTCTTTTTGCCGGTGCCGATGCAGCTGTTGTTCGTGCGGGCATTATGGGTGCGTTGGTGCTTACGGCAAAACACCTTGGGAGACCTCGTGTAACGGTCACCCTCTTTTTGATCGCCGCAAGTGTCATGCTGCTTATAAATCCACGTATGTTGTTAGACGATGTTGGTTTTCAACTCTCCTTTGTGGCCGCCATTGGTTTGGTAACGCTTGGTCCTGTTTTTCAGCGCTGGTTTTTCTTTTTGCCAAAAAAACTGAATTTGCGATCTATACTGTCGGAAACGCTTGCAGCAACGTTTGCCACTATGCCTATTTCTCTATGGCAGTTTAAAACGGTTTCTCTTATCTCGCCAATAGCAAATCTCTTTGTGATCCCATGGATCATCTTGGCAATGTCTTTGGGTATGATGGGCGTTCTAGTGTCCCTTATCTCGTCTGCTATTGGGACAGTGGCGTTTTTACCGGTGGCGGTTATTTTAGAAATCATGCTGACATTTGTGCGTGTGTTTGCGCCCTTACCTATTATTGACTTCGCTCTATGAAAACGAAAAAGATGCTCATTGCCATTATGGCAGGATTGCTTATTCTCACGATCGTGTTTTGTTGGATTGTTTGGGATCAGTCACGACGGAAGTTGCAGCAGGTAAAACCGGATATTACGGTGACCGTTTTGGATGTAGGACAAGGGGACAGTGTGTTTGTGGAGTGGTCAAATGGTACGCAGATGCTCATAGACGGGGGAGTGGATGCCACGGTGCTTAATCGTTTAGGGGAAGTGATGTTGCCATGGGATCGCACGATAGATTACATCGTAGCCACGCACCCGCATGCGGATCACGTTGGGGGGTTGATTACTGTGTTAGATCGATTCACCGTTGAGCATATTGTGTTAAATGTAGATGTGTATGATTCGCCAGTCGCCAATGCTTTTTTGGATGCCGTGATGCAAGAGAGTGCGCAGATCATTGCACCGCGAGACCTAAATCTTGCCGGTGTACGGGTTATGTATCCGACCGACAACGTGCTTCTTGTGCAAACAGATAACCCAAACGAGACGTCGATTGTTTTGGCAGTTGATTACAAGCAGTATCGGCTCTTATTTATGGGGGATATTGGGGAAACGGTAGAACAACAACTTATCCAAGCGCAGATATTGGAGGACGTAGACATCTTAAAAGTTGGTCATCATGGGAGCAAATACTCCTCGTCACGAGCTTTTTTAGAAGTGATTCAACCGGAAATCGCTTTGATTTCGGCAGGGAAGGATAATGTCTATCATCACCCGCATCCAAGTGCGCTTCAGCGATTGCTAAATAGCGGAGCTACTGTTTACCGAACGGACCAGGATGGGACGATTACGATTCGATTACAAGATAACGATTTTTATGTTATTACTGGCAATCAACGCTGGACATGGTCCCGTTGGAGTGCTATGCTCAGCGCATATTGAGCATTATACGCACAAACTATGTCTATCGAACGAACCGTTGTGTTACTAAAGCCGGACGCATTGCAGCGTGATCTCTTGGGTCATATTATTACGCGTTTTGAGCGTAAGGGCCTTAAGTTGGTTGGGTTGAAGCTTGCGCAACCTTCCGGAAATGTTTGGGATGAGCACTACTCGCACCATGTTGAGAAGCCTTTCTACCCGGGTTTGAAAGCTTTCATGATGCATGGGCCATTGGTCGCAATCGCCCTAGAGGGTATCGGGGCGATTAACGAGGTCAGAAAAATTGTGGGTGCAACCAATCCACAAGAGGCCGATGCTGGTACGATTCGTGCGGACTTTGCCATGAATATTGCGGCAAACTTGATTCACGCGTCAGATGGAGCTGAGACGGCGGCAAATGAGCTTAAACGGTTTTTTCAAGAAGAAGAACTGTTTACTTACCAGAAAATTTCAGATCAATACATTGTTGCTAATTAAGATTAAAATCCTGCGTCTGTACGGCGTGGGATTTTTTGTTGTGCGGCTTGTTTGATAGCTCAATTTATTGTACACTGATCGTGCCTTACATTGGAGGGCTTTGTGAACTTCATGAGCGCGTAGAGAAGGCGCGTGTGGTGTGCTTCTCTAGGTGCGAGCACGGAGGAAGGGTGTCTCATGAAAACCACTACAGCTCGTCTGTGTTGTGCGCATAGTGCAGCGCAGGGGCCAATGTGGGGCACCAAAACATCGAGACGTCGCGGTAAACATCGCGATGTTTTGTTTTTGCAAATAGCCGCATGCTATACTCCCAGCACTATGTTAAATCTCTTATTTGATCAACCGGCTTTATTTTTCGTGGTGTTACTGGCCATTATCTTCGCGTTAAGTTTTCATGAATTCGCGCACGCCTTTATTGGCTACAAGTTAGGAGACACGACCGCACAACGCCTAGGACGACTCACGTTAAATCCGTTGGCGCACATTGATTGGTTGGGATTATTGATGTTGGTGACCGTTGGATTTGGGTGGGGGCGACCTGTGCCGTTTAACCCGCACAATCTTAAGTACAAAGCATGGGGTCCTGTTCTGGTGGCGTTTGCAGGCCCTGTATCAAACTTAGTGCTTGCTCTTGTGAGTGCGGGATTATTTTGGGCGTTTGCGCTTTCCGGATTATTGTCCTCCGGTAATGCCCTTATGATGTTTTTTGGATTTTCGGTAGTGATCAACCTCGCATTGATGTTTTTTAACTTGATTCCACTCCCGCCGTTGGATGGATCAAAACTCCTTCTTCTCGCTTTAGACAAGCCAAAATTTGCGCAAGCGCGATTTTGGTTGGAGACGCGCGGCTTTTGGATTTTGATCGGTGTGCTTGTTGTTGATTCCTTTACGGGCATTAACGCGTTCGGATGGCTCTTTGCTTTGGTAACACGTGCTGCAAATGGTTTGCTTGGTGGTGCTTTTTTGTAGGAAAGGTATGAGGTGTAAAGTCAAGAGATAGAGAAAAACAAGTTTTTATTGAGAAAAAGTTCAACCGGCCTCCAGATGGGGCCGGTTGTTTTCCTGCGAACGTAAGGCATCGGTTTTAGGATCTACGCTTTTTGCGCTGCGCGGATCGCAGACCCCTGATCGTATCGTAGAACAGGTGACCAACAATACAGCCGATGGCCACTGTCGAGATCGATCTATCCAGACTAAGGGTGGGCATCTCACGTGCCTCAACGTTCAAGATGATGAGTGGGAGCAGACAGCTCACTATCAGCCCTGTGTAGTTGATGAGATCCACGAGATGGAGTGCTCGATTTGAGTCCCAGCTATCCGCTTCGTACTTCGGGAAGATCAACGCCCCGTAGATCAATCCCCACACCAAACAGTAACCAACCGCCAATTCGCTCATCGGGGGCATACGCCCCCCTTTCCTGTAGGTTTTAGCACGCGTTATTGACAAAATCAAGCCGATCTTGTATCTTCGCAGCACCTTATTGTGGCTTTTTTGGGCCAAAAGGAACATCTTATTCACCGGTTTTGCGGAGTACCTCTTAGGCGGAGGGAAGCCATGCGCAAAATCGTAAAACGTCATAAAATGCCTACGATTAACCAGTTGGTGCGAAAAGGTCGCCCAAAAGCGAAGCATAAGAGCAAGGTGCCCGCTCTTGGCATTACGCAAGATAGCCTTCACCGCAAACGCGGGAAGCACAACGCTCCATTTAAGCGCGGCGTCTGTATCCGTGTGTATACCGCAACACCAAAAAAGCCGAACTCGGCTTTGCGAAAAGTGGCTCGTGTGCGACTTTCTAATGGAATTGAGGTGACCGCCTATATTCCGGGAGAGGGCCACAACCTACAGGAGCACTCCGTGGTTATGTTGCGTGGAGGTCGTGTTAAAGACCTTCCTGGTGTGCGCTACCACATTGTTCGCGGCATGTACGATACTCAAGGAATTGAGGGTCGTAACCAGAGCCGATCTAAATATGGAACTCGACGACCGAAAAAGTCGTAAGGGAGTCTTAAATACAGCCTATGCGAGGTAAAAAAGCCCCAAAGCGAATCGTGAATCCTGATCCAAAATTTGGAAACATGATGGTCGCTAAATTGATTAACTATGTGATGATGGATGGAAAAAAGACGATCGCACAAGATGTTGTGTACGAGGCGTTCGCTCTTATTTCTGAGAAATCCAAGCAAGATCCTATTGATATCTTTACGGCAGCCATGGAGCATGTGATGCCAAACCTGGAGGTAAAGAGTAAACGTGTTGGTGGAGCGAACTATCAAATTCCTATGCCTGTTCGCGGTGATCGCCGCATTTCCTTGGCATTCAGATGGATTTTGAATGCAAGTCGTGCCAAAAAGGGATCTCCGATGGCAGATCGGTTAGCAACGGAACTTATGGAAGCGGCAGAGGGAACCGGTGCCGCCGTTAAGAAGAAAGAAGACGTACAACGCATGGCAGAGGCCAATAAGGCGTTCGCACACTTTGCTCGATAAGATCAATACGAGGACTGGGATGCAGCACATGCGTGTTCGCCCGGTCCTCTTGTTCCTTTACTCTTCAATTCCTACATTTTTAACATATGCCCAGAGAGTTTTCACTAGATCACGTCCGAAATATCGGCATTATTGCCCATATTGATGCGGGGAAGACGACTGTTACGGAGCGCATTCTTTTTTATACTGGTAAGAAGCACAAACTCGGCGAAGTTCACGAGGGAGAGGCGACCATGGACTGGATGGAGCAAGAGCAGGAGCGTGGTATCACCATTACATCGGCTGCAACGACGTGTTTTTGGAAGGATTACAACATCAATATTATCGATACACCGGGTCACGTAGACTTTACCGTGGAGGTAGAGCGCTCTCTTCGTGTTTTGGACGGAGGTGTTGTGGTCTTTGATGGTGTTGCCGGCGTGGAACCACAATCAGAGACCGTGTGGCGACAGGCGGACAAGTACCATGTGCCACGTATGTGTTTGGTGAACAAACTGGATCGTACCGGAGCGGATTTTATGAAGGACCTTGTGTCCATTCGAACACGTCTCACCAAAAAAGCACACCCAATTCAATTACCTATCGGTGTTGAAAGCGACTTTATTGGT
Source organism: Candidatus Uhrbacteria bacterium (assembly GCA_003509895.1). Lineage (GTDB taxonomy): Bacteria > Patescibacteriota > Patescibacteriia > UBA9934 > UBA11717 > UBA11717. The sequence continues at coordinate 8,942 of DOMJ01000030.1, forward strand.
ATTATTGATTTGTTAAAGATGAAGGCGTTCTATTATCGTGATGATGAAGGCAAGATCATCGAAGAACTCGATATTCCTGAGGAATATAAGGCAGAAGCAGACAAGTGGCGTGCAAGTTTGGTAGAGGCTATTGTGGAAAATGATGAGGTTCTTATGGAAAAATATCTGGCAGGAGAGGCTTTGACGTACGATGAGCTCGTTGCCGGATTACGTGCAGGTGTTTTGAGTCTGAACGTCGTTCCTGTTCTTGTTGGGTCTGCGCTTAAGAACAAAGGTGTTCAAATGTTGTTGGACGCCGTGAATATGTACTTGCCAGGTCCTTTGGATGTTGCGCCAATTGTGGGAACAGACCCAGATAATAGCGAGATAAAAATTCCAATTGTGGCAGGAGATGACCAGCCTGTTGCGGCTCTTGCGTTTAAAATTGCAACGGATCCGTTTGTGGGAAAACTGGTCTTCATTCGCGTTTATTCCGGTGTGTTAAAGTCGGGTTCGTACATTTTGAACGCTTCAACAGGTCAAAAGGAGCGCATTGGACGATTAGTGAAACTGCATGCAAATGATCGCGAGGAGGTTCAGGAAGGATACGCGGGAGACATTGTTGCGGCCGTTGGATTGAAAGAGGTACGAACAGGACACAGTCTTTCTGATCTCGCGAATCCCATTTTGTTGGAGAGTATTACATTTCCGGAGCCGGTTATTTCTATTGCTGTTGAGCCAAAAACCAAGGCCGATCAAGAGAAGATGGGAATTGCTTTGTCCAAATTGGCCGAAGAAGACCCAACATTCCGTGTGCGTACGGATTCAGAAACAAATCAGACGATTATTTCCGGAATGGGAGAGTTGCACTTGGATGTGCTTGTTGATCGTATGAAGCGCGAGTTTGGCGTAGAGGTGAATGTGGGTGCGCCACAGGTATCCTATCGTGAATCCATCCGTGGAGAGGCGGAGGCGGAAGGAAAATTTGTCAGACAATCCGGTGGACGTGGTCAGTATGGTCACGTGGTGATTAAGATCGAGCCAAACGAACCAGGAAAAGGTTACGAATTCTTGAATGAGATTAAAGGCGGAGCTGTGCCACGTGAGTACATTGAACCGGCTAACAAGGGAATCAAAGAAGCATTGGATAGCGGAGTGTTTGCCGGCTATCCTGTGATTGACGTAAAGGTTCACATGATTGACGGGTCGTACCATGATGTTGACTCTTCAGAAATTGCCTTTAAGTTAGCGGGATCCATGGCTCTCAAGGCGGCAGCGCAAAAGGCAGGCATTAAGTTGTTGGAGCCAATTATGAAGGTAGAGGTGGTGACACCGGAAGAAGCGATGGGAGATGTGATTGGAGACTTAAACGCCAAACGCGGTCAGATCAGTGAAATGACGGATCGTGGTGAAGCAAAGTTGATTCATGCACTTGTTCCCTTGTCAGAAATGTTTGGCTACGCAACGCAGCTGCGATCTCTGTCGCAGGGTCGTGCCAGCTCATCCATGGAGTTTGAGAAATATATGGAGGTTCCAAACACGATTGCTGAGCAGATTAAAACACAGCGAACAGGAGAATCCGCTAAATAGAGCCGTTTCTTCTATTTTGTTGAACAAACCCCGTACCGTTTGGTGCGGGGTTTTTGTTTTGTTTGTAACAAGCTGTTGGTTTGATTGACTCATAGTGGGGGCGTTGATAAGATCAGGACACTATGCACAATCAACTCAATAAAATCCTCGCATTTGCTCAGAAAACGGGGGACAAAGTGATTGTTACAGATGCAGAAGGCAGGGAGCCTATGGTTATTATGCCGTTTGATCTGTATCAACACTTGATCGAAATAAGCGATCCATATAGCGATACGGCTCTCTTTCAGGATCAAGAAGACGATGAAATGGACACATTGGCCCAATTGCCGGAAGAATTCTTTGTTCCGGAGGCTCAAGATGAAGACGATCTTGCCTTGGAGGAGCCAAAAACCGGTCGTGGCGAGCCCGTAAACATTCAATCTTGGCCGGAAACAGAGCGAAAAGTTCCAAAAATGCAGCCAAAATTGGAAGAAAAAGAGAGTTCAGAGACGTCAGAAGAAGAGGAACAATTTTACCTGGAACCGGTGGAGTAAGTCTCGCAGAGAGACTCGGGACCTGGAGCACTTGCACGGTTTTCGATTCCGTGGTACATTCCGCGCGCATTTCTTTACTAACCTCATTCATATTTTGATACAGAACCGCTGTCCTCGGACATGTTCAGTCTAATGTCATATGGCAGATGTATTCGAACGTGGGAAACCACATGTGAACGTCGGTACGATTGGTCACGTTGACCACGGCAAGACGACCCTTACCGGAGCTATCTTGAAGGTACTCCATGCAAAGGGATTTAAAGCCTCAGCAGACTCTGTTGATGCTCTTGATAAGGCTCCTGAATCACGAAACCGTGGTATTACGATTGCAACGGCTCACGTTGAGTACGAGTCAGCAAATCGTCACTACGCCCACGTTGACTGTCCAGGCCATGCGGACTACGTCAAAAACATGATTACCGGTGCTGCTCAGATGGATGCAGCTATCCTTGTGGTGAACGCCGCAGATGGTCCTATGCCACAAACACGTGAGCACATTCTTTTGGCTCGCCAAGTTGGAGTGCCTACGATTGTGGTGTTTTTGAATAAGATCGATCAAGTGGACGATCCTGAACTTATTGATTTGGTGGAAGAGGAAATTCGCGATCTCTTGAAGAAGTACGACTATGATGGAGACAACACGCCAATTATTCGTGGTTCTGCACTCAAGGCGCTTGAGAATCCAACAGATGAAGAGGCATCAGCTCCTATCATGAAGTTGATTGACACGTTGGATACCTATGTTGCGGACCCGGTTCGTGACACAGACAAGCCATTCCTTTTGCCTGTAGAGGACGTGTTCTCTATTGAAGGACGTGGAACCGTGGTTACAGGACGTATTGAACGTGGAACGATTAATATCAACACGGAAATTGAGATTGTTGGTATTCATGAGACACAGAAGTCCACGGTTACCGGTATCGAGATGTTCAACAAGCAACTCGAGCAAGGTCGCGCAGGAGACAATGCAGGTCTTTTGCTCCGCGGTATCCGCAAGGATGATGTGCAGCGTGGACAAGTTCTCTGTATCCCAGGATCCATTACGCCTCACACAGAGTTTGAGGCTGAGGTATACGCCTTGACCAAAGAGGAAGGTGGACGTCATAAGCCATTCTTCAAGGGATACAAGCCACAGTTCTACATTCGTACAACGGATGTGACCGGTGATGTTGTTGATCTTGGCGGAGCAGAGATGGTTATGCCTGGAGACAAGGTAAACGTACGCATTAAGCTGATCGTTCCTGTGGCTCTTGAGGATCAAACACGTTTTGCTATCCGTGAGGGTGGTCGAACGGTTGGTGCTGGAATTGTTACAAAAATTATTGAGTAAGGGTAACGAGGGGCAGCATCGCTGTCCCTCGTTCTCGTGAACATCGTACCTTCTATGGCTGAAAAAACGGCAACGGATCAAAGAATCCGAATCAAAATTCGCGCTTACGATCACAAGATTATTGATCAAGCTACGGCTACGATCATGAAGACGGCAGAGCGAACGGGTGCAAAGGTTTTGGGACCTGTTCCACTTCCAACGGCACGCCGTATGTATACCGTGAACCGATCGACGTTCGTACACAAAACGTCGCGCGAACAGTATGAGATGCGCGTCCATAAGCGCTTGATCGATATTGTTCAGCCCTCCGAGCGGACCGTGGAGGCGCTCATGAGTCTCAACTTGCCATCTGGTGTGGACGTTGAGATCAAAATGTCATAAAAAACAACCAGCTTTGCTGGACCCCGGCCGTGACCCAGGGATGTGTGCATTCTGTGCTTACATCCCTGGGTCACGAACCCGGACTGTTTCTCAAAACATGGGAGAAAGATCTTAGGCCTCGTGCCAAGAAAACCTTCCAGGGTTGGACCGAAACAGAAGAAAGGAAAACTCGCTACAATACAACCCCCGCAACTCTCTGTGTTTGTTGTGGCTAGAAGCCCGAATAGATGACCTATGTGGTTGTGTATTTGGACTTCTGGTTTTTACTTAGAACCAGTCGGGATCAATCCGCGTGGAATGATCCATTTCCACGTTTTATGACCTTTGAGGTCGAGGACGTGGAATAAGGAGGAGTCCACACGCGAAATCCCTAATTTAAGACGATATGAAATGCATCATCGGACGAAAACTTGAGATGACCCAGATCTTCCGTGAGGATGGCTCCGTGGTTCCTGTGACATTGATCCAGGCCGGACCCTGCACGGTGACGGATGTACGTACCGTCGACGCGAATGGCTATGGAGCTGTTCAACTCGGTTACGGCGTACAGAAAGCTTCGCGTGTCGCGAAAGCACAATTAGGACAATGGATGGAATCAGGTCCATTCCAACTCGTGCGAGAAGTGCGTGTGGAGGACCCATCTGTTTATGAAGTAGGCGCTATTGTCGATGCTTCTATCTTTGTAACAGGAGATAAAATTGATGTTATTGGAACCTCTAAGGGTCGTGGATTCCAAGGTGTTGTGAAACGTCACGGATTCCGTGGTTCAAAAACAACCCATGGTAATAAAGATCAAACACGTATGCCTGGCTCCATTGGAGCAACGGGCCCACAGCGCGTGTTTAAGGGAATGCGAATGGCGGGACGTATGGGCGGAGATCGTGTCACGGTACAAAACCTCGAGATTGTGGAAGTTCGTCCAAATGGATTGGTGGCTGTAAAGGGTGCAGTTCCCGGAAGCCGTAACAGCCTTATTGTTCTAAAGAGCGTTAAGTAGGGACTATGAAAATCGACATGTACAACACAAAGGGAGACGTTGTCGGTTCAGTAGATCTGAACGAACGTATCTTTGGTGTGGAAGTAAACGAGGCACTCGTTCATGAGGCCGTGATGACACAGAAAGCAAACGCACGCGTTGTTTTAGCGCATGTAAAAGATCGTAGTGAAGTACGCGGTGGTGGTAAGAAGCCATGGCGTCAGAAGGGAACCGGACGTGCACGTCATGGATCCAGCCGTTCTCCAATCTGGATTGGAGGAGGTATTACATTTGGTCCAAACCGACTTCGCAACTTTTCTCGCAAGATGAACCGAAAGGCGCGTCGTAAAGCGATGTTTATGACTTTGTCCGATAAAGTTGCAAACAAAGCCTTTTTGGTAGTGGATAGCTTGGAAATGGATGGAAAGACTAAGGAGGTTGCCGCTCTCTTAAAGGCTCTTCCACGTCAGGGAAAGCGAACGCTTCTCGTGACCAAACCGGAGAATGTTCTTGTTCGCCGCGCGGCACAAAACATGTTCTTTACTCAGAGTATTGCACCCAACAGTGTCAATGTTGTGGATATACTCAAGGCAGGCACCATTATCATTGGGAAGGAAGAGCTCGAGACCCTTACTCAACACTTTGTAACGGCTTAAGCGTATGGCAATCCTCAAACGAACAAAAAAGACGGAGGTGGAAGAGACGGCCGTAGAAAAGAAGGTTGTGAAAGATGCTCCTGTAAAGAAGGCGGTAATGCAGAAATCAAAGGTTGGAGAGGAAAAGAAAGCAAAGAAAGCGGTGGTCTCCGGTGATGCGTACCGCGTGCTTGTCCGACCACTCGTGACAGAAAAGTCTGCACGCCTTGCATCAGACGGTGTGTACACCTTCCAGGTGGCCATGGGTGTGGATAAAATCTATGTACGACAAGCGATTAAGGCGCTCTACAACGTAGATCCGGTGCGTGTGAATATTTTGAATCAGCGTGGGAAAGAAGTCCGAGTTGGAAGAGTCTCCGGATCCAGAAACCACTGGCGCAAGGCCTACGTTATTATGGAAAAAGGCCAACACTTAGATGTCTACGAAGGCGTGTAATAAGGGAATATGCCAATTAAGCGATACAACCCAACAACGCCGGGACGGCGTAAGTCAAGTGTCCAAACCTTTGACGATGTAACAACAACGAGTCCACTCAAGTCGTTAACATGGTTCCGTAAACAGATTGCGGGACGCAGTGGTGGAAAGATCACTGTTCGACATCGTGGCGGAGGTGCAAGACGCAAGGTACGAATCATTGATTTTAAGCGAGATAAATTTGATATTCCAGGAACGGTAGCAACGATCGAATATGACCCAAACCGCAATGCTCGCATTGCCTTGGTACATTACGCCGATGGAGAGAAGCTCTACATTCTTGCCGGCCATGGCATGACGGTAGGACAGACGGTTACTTCTTCAAAAAAGAAAGGCCCAATGCAACCGGGGAACCGTTATCCGCTGGAATTGATTCCTGAGGGAATGAACGTCTACAACATAGAGTTGCAGCCGGGAAAAGGAGGACAGATTGTAAGGGGTGCTGGAACGACTGCTATGTTTATGGGAGTCGACGGTGATAACGCTCAAGTGCGATTGCCATCAGGCGAGGTTCGTCTGGTCTTGCGCCGCAACATGGCAACGATTGGTCAAGTGTCTAACATTGACTATCGATTGATTCGTTGGGGAAAAGCGGGACGTATGCGTCATCGAGGATTCCGTCCAACGGTTCGTGGAAAAGCTATGAACCCGGTTGATCACCCACACGGAGGAGGAGAGGGTGCACAGGGAATTGGTATGAAACATCCAAAGACGCCACAAGGAAAGCCGGCATTGGGTGTCAAAACACGTCGCAAACAAGCTTCCGATAAGCTGATCTTGCAACGTCGTAACTCAAAGAAACGTTAATTGCTATGTCTCGAAGTCTGAAAAAAGGACCTGCTATAGACGAGCGCCTTCTTGCGAAGGTTGCTAAGTTGAAGGTGGGAGACAAAACAGCGGTCAAAACCTGGTCTCGTTGGGCCGTGATCACACCTGCGATGGTGGGATTCACATTCGGTGTCCATAACGGAAAGCAGCACGTACCTGTATCTGTTGTTGAGAACATGGTTGGACATCGTTTGGGTGAGTTTTCGCAGACGCGAAAGTTTGTTCGACACGCGGGTAATTCTGCTAAATAAGGCGTATGGAATCAGCAAAAGCAACCTTACGTTTTTTGAAGATCGCCCCTCGTAAAGTTCGTCTTGTGGCAGATATGATTCGTGGAGAGAATGTGGAGACGGCTATTAGTCAACTCACACACAGCTCTAAAATAGCTGCACGGCCTGTTCGTAAGCTCATTGAATCTGCAGCTGCCAACGCGGTGCACAATGAGAAGATGCAACGTGATGCGCTTATTGTGCAAACAATCACGGTAGACGATGGGCCAACGGCAAAGCGATCCATGCCACGAGCGCACGGTCGCGCAACCGTTATTCGAAAGCGCACAAGCCACGTTAATGTTATCTTGATGGAAAAGCCAACCCTTCCCAAGGAAGAAGCGGCCACTCCGCCCGAGGTCAAGAAAGCAAAAGCTCCTGTAAAGACTGTTGCTTCTGCCAAAAAAGCTCAGGCCAAGAGCACATCAAAAAAGCACGCCTAACGCAACGGAGATATGGGACACAAAGTTCATCCAAAAATTTTCCGCATCTCGACGATTGGGTCGTGGGACTCTAAGTGGTTTTCGCCACGCAAGACGTTTCCAACCTTCTTAAAGGAGGATGTTTACATCCGCGCCTACTTAAAAAAGAAGTTGCGAGAAGCGGCGATTCACAAGATTATTATTGATCGTTCTCGTCAGACGTTTACGATTACGCTCCACACAGCAAAGCCGGGATTTATTATCGGTCGTGCAGGTGCCGGAGTTGAGGACCTCAAAAAGGAACTCAAACAACGTTTCTTCCGTGGAAAGCGGGTCATAATCAACATTAACGTTCAAGATATTGGACACGGATCTCTTTCGGCTGCGGTTGTGGCCGATCAGGTTGCGATGGATATTGAGCACCGCATGCCGTTCCGTCGTGTTATGAAACAGACGGTTGACCGTGTGATGAAGGGCGGAGCGGAAGGCGTACGCGTGATTGTCGCCGGACGTTTAAACGGAGGAGACATTGCGCGAAGCGAACGTGCGGGAGACGGAAAAGTTCCTTTGCAGAATTTGCGAGGGAACATCCAGTACGCACGAGCCGAGGCGAACACCATGTTCGGAGTGATCGGTGTGAAGGTGTGGATCTACCTTGGTGAAGTCTTTGACAGCGTGGAAGAAGCAGAGATCCGCGCGCGTAAGAGTGGAGATTCACGTGGACGCGAGCGCGAGCAACGCGGATCACGAGATCGTCGACCAGCTCATCCTACACGTCGATAGCCTATGTTGATGCCAAAACGAATGAAACACCGAAAGTGGCACAAGGGCCGTGCTTCTGGAAAGCGACTTGCAACTCAGAAAACACGTTTGGCCTTCGGTGACTATGGGATGAAAGCAATGACCGAGTCCTGGGTGACTTCACGACAGATTGAGGCGGCACGTCGCGCCATGACCCGTTTCGTGAATCGAAAAGGACAAACCTGGATCCGTATTTTCCCAGACCACCCAATTACGTTCCATGGAAATGAGAACACAATGGGAAGTGGAAAGGGAGCCGTTGATCATTATGTGGCGGTTGTCCGAGCCGGAACCATCATGTTTGAGATCGGTGGCGTAACGGAACAGGAGGCACGTGAGGCGTTTCGTCTTGCGGCGCACAAGATGCCGATGAAGACTAAGTTCATCAGTAAAGCACGGTAGGATATGAACTATCAAAACCTAGCCAAGAAGTCCGTGGCCGATTTGCAGACACTGCTTGCAGAAAAGCGCGAGGCACTTCGTGAACTGCGATTTAAAGTGGCCGCAAACCAGTTGAAACAGAATCATTTGATCCGGGTAACTCGTACCGAGATCGCCCATCTCATGACCCGTTTGAGTGAGCTCAAAAATAAGGAGGTTTAAGACACGTGTATGACGAATAAAACAACAAAACGAATCATCCGTCGCGCCTTTACCGGCACGGTTGTATCCGATCGTATGGATAAGACGATCGTGGTTCGTGTTGATTCGCCAAAAATGCATCCAAAGTACAAAAAGCGTTACACAACGTCCAAGAAGTACAAGGTGCATGATGAGGAGAATCAAGCATCTATTGGTGATACCGTGTCCTTTGTGGAGTGTCGACCGCTTTCTAAGGATAAGCGATGGCGCGTCGTGCGATCCGCTGAATCTACAACCGTAACAGAATAGTCTATGGTTCAGCATCGATCCATGATTCACGTCGCAGACAACAGCGGCGCAAAAAAGCTCCAGGTTATTCGCGTTCTCGGTGGGTACAAAAAGCGTTATAGCTTTATCGGGGACGTGATGACCTGTGTTGTCAAAGAGGCCGCGCCTCATGCAGCGGTAAAAAAATCCGACATTGTTCACGCGGTGCTTGTTCGTTCAAAAAAGGAAACACGTCGCTCCAATGGGACGTATATCCGCTTTGATGAAAATTCCGCAGTGATTATTAATAAAGAAAACGGAGATCCAAAAGGAACGCGTATCTTTGGACCGGTTGCTCGCGAGTTGCGTGCAGCGGGGTTTACCAAGATTGTTTCTTTGGCCCCAGAAGTCCTCTAAGCCTATGAAGATCAAGACAGGTGATACCGTCCAGATCCTTGCAGGTAAGGATAAGGGAAAAACGGGTAAAGTGATGCAAGTGTTTCCTTCTCTGAAGAAGGTGGTTGTTGAGGGATTGAATCTGGCAACCAAACATTTAAAAGGAAATGCGCAGCAACCGGGTAAGAAGATCCAGTTTCCTGCACCAATGAACATCTCAAACGTCTCCCTTGTGGGAAAGGATGGGAAGTCTGGACGTGTTGGGTATGAGATCGCAGAACAGGATGGCAAGAAGACGCGCGTGCGTATTCTTCGCAAGGCTGGTAAGACACAGAACGTCTAGCGTATGGCACAACTCAGAGACAAGATTAAAAAAGAGGTTGTGCCGGCTCTTCAAAAGGAACTTGGTATTGCAAATGTGAATGCCGTTCCCAAGATTGAGAAGGTCACATTAAACGTAGGATTGGGCCGAGGTCTCAAAGACAAAGCCTACATTGACACGGTAACGTCAACGCTGACACGTATTACAGGTCAAAAGCCCGTATTTACCAAGGCGCGCAAGTCTATTGCAACGTTCAAAATACGTGAAGGAATGAATATTGGCATGAAGGTGACTCTTCGAGGCCCTCGCATGTACGATTTCATTGAAAAACTCGTGGCAGTAACGTTTCCTCGTGTGCGAGACTTCCGCGGTATAGAGGTGTCAGCGGTAGATCAAGCAGGAAACTTTAACTATGGCTTCCGAGAACATATCGCGTTCCCGGAGGTCTCATCAGATGAAGTCGATCGTCTGCATGGCCTTCAGGTCACAATTACGACCACCTCCAAGTCACAAGAGAAGGGATTGACCCTTTTCCGTGCACTGGGATTCCCCTTTAAGAAGTAACGTAGCGGTATGGCGAAAAAATCATCTATTGCCAAGGCGAAGCGCAAACCAAAGTTTGCCTCGCGCGTGACCCGACGTTGCTGGAAATGTGGGCGTTCTCGTGGGTTTATGCGTGACTTTGGCTTGTGTCGAATCTGTTTCCGTGAGTTAGCAAACTGCGGAGAGATTCCAGGAATCATGAAATCCAGTTGGTAGACTATGCCAATGACAGACCCAATTTCAGACATGTTGACCCGTGTCCGTAACGGACAGATGGCTCGACAGAAACAAGTACGTGCACCGTACTCTCAGTTGAAATTTGCCATTGCAAAGATCATGGAGAAAGAAGGATACGTGCAAAAGGTTGAGGTAGTTGAGGCGGTGAACCCACTCTTTCAAGACCTGATGCTTACCCTCAAGTACAATGAGAGTCAGCCACAGATCCGAGAGTTAAAACGCATCTCAAAACCTGGACGCCGTGTGTATGCAAAGGCAACGGAATTACCTCGTGTTTTTTCCGATATCGGTATTGCGATCATTTCAACACCAAACGGTGTGATGACGAACAAGGAGGCGCGAAAGCGACGTTTGGGTGGAGAAGTTTTGTGTGAAATCTTCTAGGCCTATGTCTCGTATCGGAAAACAACCCATTCTTTTACCAGCCGGTGTTGAGGCGAAGGTAAACGGAACAGAGGTGATTATTAAAGGCTCAAAAGGACAGTTACAAGCACACGTACATGCAAACACGTCCGTAGAAGTACGCAGTGGTGAGGAAGGAAACGAACTTGTTGTGACCATGACAGATTTGGATAGCAAGCTCAACCGTTCCTTGTGGGGAACCACACGAAGCAACTTGCAGAACATGGTGAGCGGCGTGCAAGAACCGTATGTAAAAAAGCTCGAGGTGAATGGCGTGGGATATAAAGTAGCCGTGAATGGGCAGACCATTAAACTCGACGTTGGATACTCTCATCCGGTTGAGTACAAATTACCGGAAGGCATTACAGCGGAGGTCGTCAAAAACCTGATTACGCTCACCGGTATCAACAAGCAGCTTGTTGGTCAGGTGGCAGCGGAGATTCGAAAAGTGCGAAAACCGGAACCCTACAAGGGGAAGGGAATTAAGTATTTAGACGAAGTCGTTCGTCGTAAGGCTGGAAAGGCCGCAAAAGCCTAGCGTATGTTGAAGAAGCATGCACAAAAATTACGACGCGCTCATAGAACCCGTGCTCGTATGCACGGTACGAGTGAACGACCGCGTTTATCCGTTTTCCGATCGGCAAAGCACTTTGGCGCACAGTTGATCAATGACGACAGTGGAAAAACGATTGTATCGGTAAACGATCAACAGTATAAAGAAGCTGCTGATAAGAATCCAACGGAGCTTGCCGCCTACCTGGGTACCGCTTTTGCGGAAAAGGCCAAGGCGGTTGGTGTGGAGACGATCGTGTTTGATCGAGGATCGTTTGCCTATCATGGTCGAGTTAAAGCGTTTGCAGAGGCAGCACGCGAAGCAGGATTAACCTTCTAGTATGAGTGAAGAGAAAAAGACAACTCAACCCGAGGAGGTAACCAAACCGGTTGCAGCATCTAAGGCAGTCACAGAGAATGCATCTGCACCAGCGGATTCGGCTGCTCGTCGTCGCCCGCCTCAAGGTGGTCGCGGTGGCAGCGGTGGAGGTGAGCGTCGTCCTCGACGTCAACAAGAACGGGAACCACGAGAATGGGAACAGCGCATCTTGGATCTTGCACGTGTGACACGTGTGACCAAGGGTGGTAAGCGTATGCGTTTTCGTGCTGCTCTCGTGATTGGAGACAAAAAAGGCCGCGTTGGATTTGGTGTGGCCAAGGGTCCGGATGTTCAGGTGGCGATCCAAAAAGCCTTTCACCAAGCAAAGCGCAATGTGATTACGCTCCCGCTCGTACACGGAAGTTTCCCACATCGCGTTGAGGGAAAGTTTGCCGCCGCGGAAATTATTTTGGGCCCAGCGCCAAAAGGAACCGGGCTTAAATCCGGTGGTGCTCCACGTTTGATTATGGAATTGGGCGGTGTTTCTGACTGTGTTACCAAGATTCTTCGTGGAAGTAATCCGGCCAACCTTGCCAAGGCAACGTTTGACGCGATTGCGCACATGATTATTCCGGAAGGAGTAAAAACAGATACAGATCAAGCTGCAGCAGAACGAAAAGCAAAGCGCGAGGATTCTGCAAAGAAAGTTGTGAAGAAGGCTCCAAAAAAAGCTTCTCCTAAAATCGCCTAACGCGAGTATATGCCATTGACACTTCATACAATTCAGCCGGCAAAGGGTTCTAAAACCAGCACCAAGCGTCTCGGACGTGGTATTGGTTCTGCCCGTGGTAAAACATCTGGTCGCGGAATGAAGGGACAAGGAGCTCGCTCTGGCGGTAAAAGTGGTGCGATGATCAAGGGGCTTCGCCAAATGTTGCTCCGTGTTCCAAAATCTCGTGGATTTAAGAGTCACAAGATTCAACCGGTGGCACTTAACTTGAGTGTTCTTTCCAAGATGACGGAAACTCTCATTACACCAAAGACATTAAAGGCTGCTGGTCTTATTGAACAGACAAAGCTTGGCGTCAAGTTGCTCGGCGACGGCGAGGCAAAACCTTCCATGTTGGTGCGAGGATGTTCCGTGACCGAGGGAGCGCGTAAAAAGATTGAGGCGGCTGGTGGAAAAATTGAATAGCCCGGAATTGCTTGTATGTTTGAGAAACTCAAAAAAATCTGGGCGTTAAAACCACTTCGCAAAAGCATCGGCTACGTGATTATTATGCTTACGTTGTTTCGGTTGCTTGCGCATATTCCCGTTCCGGGTATTGATGCCGCCGCTCTCCAGGGATTGTTGTCAGGAAGCCAATTTCTTGGCCTGTTGAACATCTTCTCTGGTGGTACGTTGGAAAGTTTCTCTGTGGTCGCGCTAGGTGTGGCACCGTTTATTACGAGTTCGATTATTTTTCAACTACTCGTGATGGTGATCCCGGCCTTACAACGATGGCAGAAAGACGGTGGAGAGGCTGGACGTCAGAAGTTGAATCAGATTACCCGTTGGGTGTCGGTTCCTCTTGCGGCATTGCAAGCCTATGGTTTTATCGCGTTGATCTCACAGGGCGGAGGGCAAGTAGGAACGTCGTTTTCATTGATTCTCTCCGGTTTTAGTCTGTTTATGGCCATTTTGGTCATGACAGCTGGGTCAGTCTTCCTTATGTGGATTGGAGAATTGATGACGGAACGTGGGATTGGAAACGGACTCTCCATTCTCATTCTTTCTGGTATCGTTGCAGGATTTCCACAGTTCTTACAACAATTTATTGCGACGTTTGATCAGAGTCGTATTGTAAGCCTTGTTGTCTTTTTGGTACTGGCCGTTGCAACCGTGGTGGTTGTGACGGTTATCAATGAGGCGGTTCGCAATATTCCTGTGAACTATGCACGTCACCATGCGGCAGGACGCCTCTCACGTGGAGTGGCAACACAATTGCCGTTGCGTGTGTCTATGGCCGGCGTGATCCCAATCATCTTTGCTATTTCCGTGGTGCTCTTTCCAACCATGATCGCGCAGTTTTTTGTGAGCGCACGATCCGTGATGGTGGCAGATGCTGCACGATGGGTGATTGAGACGCTCGCCAACCAATGGGTGTACGGGATCCTCTACTTTGTCTTGGTCTTTGCGTTCACGTATTTCTATACGGGCGTGATTTTCCGACCGGATGAAATGGCGGAGAATCTGCAGAAGCAGGGAGCTTTTGTCCCAGGCGTACGACCGGGTGAGCCTACGGAGCGTTACTTGGCACAAACCATGAACAAGATTCTCTTGCTCGGTGCCACGTTCCTTGCGGCGATTGCGGTGTTACCGGTGGCTATGCAACCTCTCACGGGCTCACAGAGCCTTGTGGTGGGCGGTACATCACTGTTGATTATTGTAGCCGTGATTATAGATGTGATTAAACAAACAGAAGCACAGGTTGTGAGTTACGAGTACGAACAGTTGTAGAATTGAATAAGAACCCCGAAAGGGGTTCTTTTGTTTGTATCACTTTTGTCGCACCTACAACAAAAGTGATACGCGGAAAGAGTGTAAAAATTCAGAAGAATTATCAAATGAGGAGTGAAATTACGCGAACATTGGCTAAGAAGTTGTATCGGAGGTTACAGGGAAGTACGACCAATATGTTATGATTGTACAACTATGACATTGAGAGCGTTTGTGAGAACTCTACGGTTTCGCCATGCGACACGTGATCAATACCTTCTGCGAGTAGAGGTTTCTCGTGCCGCTTTAAGAGAGAATGCGCGTATATTTAAACAGTTGATTGGCGATCTATCGCTCGCGGTTGTCCTCAAGTCAAATGCGTATGGACATGGCTTGCGAGAGGTCGGCAGAATTGCGGATCAAATCGATGATGTTGATCTTCTTGTCGTGGATTCGATTGTCGAAGCAAGGACGCTGCGAGGGATCGGTGCACGTAAGCCGATACTCATTATTGGATATGTCCCAAAATCGATGCTGCAAGCATTGACGCGTTTGAAGTCTGTGACGCTTGTTGTAACGTCGCTGGATCAGGCACGCGATGTTGCACGCCTTGTCCGTCGATCGTTGTCGGTTCAGATAAAAGTAGACACGGGCATGCGACGGCAAGGCATTTTTCCGGATCAGTTAGAAGAGACGATTCATCTTCTTTCACGCAATCAACACCTATGCATCACCGGCCTTGCGACGCATTTTGCGGACGCAGACGGAGCGGACGTGACAATGACAATGAACCAAATTTGTGTGTGGAATGAAGTCGTGGAGGTATATCGCAAACGTGTTGGCGAAGGAGTGTTTCATGTTTCGGCGACAGCGGGAACAAAGTTTGTGGATAGAGCGCACGCAAACATGGTGCGACTTGGGATTGGTTTTTACGGCTTTGATCCAATTGGTGAACGCCCCCTGGATCTGCAACCGGCGCTCTCTTTTTGGGCGAAGGTGATAAGCGTCAAACTCTTGCGAGCAGGTGAATCGGTTGGTTATAATCTTACGTATACCGCGCAGGACGATCGCCTGATTGCCTTAATCCCTTGCGGCTACAGTGAAGGCGTATGGCGATCGTTGAGTAATCGGGGAACCGTGTTTGTGCAAGGTGTTCCGTGTCCGATTATTGGTCGCGTGAGTATGAATATGACCGTGATTGATATTACGCACGTTCCGGGACCTGTACAATTGGAGGATGAGGTGGAAGTCTACTCTGCCAACAGGCAGCAGCTTAATTCTATAGAGGCCGTCGCAAATCAATGTGATACGATTCCTTACGAAGTCCTTACACGTATCTCTCCAAGTATTAAACGCTGGACGGTGTTATGAAACTCACACTGAAAAATCGTCGTGTAAAACGGACGTTGTCGCCAAAACAGGCGGCGGTTGTTATTCCTCTTATTGGCATGCTTCTTACGTGTGTTTTTGGATGGCTGTTTTATAGAGATGTATTGCTCTATACGGACCATCAAATCATCCGGGCGGATGTGGTGTCTGTAGAAAGAAGACACGTATCAAACAAGACACGGGATCATGTGCGCGTTTCTTTTGAAATAAATGAGAAGAAACAGACCGCTCTCTTTAAGCGACGTATCTATACAAAACCGCTTCTGGCAGAGGGTGATACGGTAGAGATTGCGGTACATGAGAATTGGCCGCAGTATGTTCTGGAGGTAAGAGAAGGCTGGAAAGCGCGGCTTCTGTTTGCTTCGTGCCTTGCACTGCTCGTGGTGGGTACTGTTGACGTTATTGCGATCAAGGTTCTCAAGCCGTACTTACCAAAGCGCCCTCCAACCTTGTAATTGGATAAATAAGAAGAGTTTGCTACACTCCCACCACATAAAACTATGATCATCTTATTATTGGGTCCACAGGGAGCTGGCAAGGGAACACAGGGAGAGCGACTCTCGGCTGTTTTGGGGTATCCACTTGTGGGTGCGGGGGCGTTGTTGCGTGAGGAACAATTGAGCGGATCGGATCTGGGTGAGCGTATTGGAGCGATTATTGATGCGGGAAATTTGGTTCCTGCGGATTTAATTACGGAAATGTTGGGTAAGCGCCTGCAACGGGCAGATGCAAAAGCCGGTGTGTTGATTGACGGGTATCCACGAGATACGGAACAACTTCGTTTGATGTTTGAGCGATTTATTCCAGATCTGGTTTTGGTTCTTGAATTGGATGATCAAACAGCGATAGAGAGACTGGGTGGTAGGTGGATGTGCCCAAAGGACCATATTTACAACTTACAATCAAACCCTCCAAAGAAAGCCGGAGTGTGTAATGAAGACGGTACGGCGCTATTTCAACGCGTTGATGATCAAGAAGCAGCCATTAAAAAGCGATTGGCGATTTATCATGCCGATACGGCACCGCTGATTGCTCAAATAGAAGAACGAGGCGTGCGCGTAGAACGGATTAATGCTGCTTTGGACATTGAAGTTGTGTACAGGGCGATTCTTGCCGTTATAAAGAAGGAGGCAACATTGGTCTCGTAGAACGGGTTTTGGTCGACAAGGAAAGGGGATTTTGGTAGTGTAGAACTACTACTTCTTCTTTTCCTCCTTATTTTTTGGTTAAAAAATCATTTTATGGCCCTTATTAAATCAACGCATGATATTGAATCGTTGCGTAAAGGAGGAAAAATCTTGTCTGATGCGCTTGGCGCAGCAATAAAGGCGGTCAAACCGGGCGTCACTATGCGTGAGTTAGATCAAATCGCCGAGGATTTTATGAGAAAAGCGGGGGCCGAACCGTCTTTTTTGGGCTACACGGCAGGTGGAGATACGCCATTTCCGGCAACCGTGTGTATTTCACAAAATGAGGAAGTGGTTCATGGACCGGGAAACCGTGAAATAGCGTTACGAGAAGGAGATATTGTAGGATTGGATATTGGCTGCTGGTACGAGGGGCTGTGTACCGATATGGCGGTTACGGTGCCGGTCGGCGAGGTTACGACCGAAGCACGATCACTGATGAATGTAACAAAAATGTCTTTGCAGAAAGGTATTGAGGCGGCAAAGGCGGGAAAGAAACTGCAGAGCATGAGTCAGGCGATAGAAAATACGATCAAACCACACGGCTATGGGATTGTAACCAGCTACTTGGGGCATGGGGTTGGACACGCGGTTCATGAGGATCCACTGATTCCAAATTTTGTATCGGATCGTTTTGAAAATCCGGAGTTGCGCGTAGGAATGGTTCTTGCTTTGGAGCCGATGGTGACGCTTGGGAGTGAAGAACTCACCATTGCCGACGATGATTGGTCGGCGATTACGGTGGATGGGTCCATTGCCGCACACTTTGAGCAGACCATCGTGATTACCGAAACCGGTGCAGAGATTTTAACCCCGTTCCCACAAATATGAAGCGCATTCTCGGCATTGATTTTGGAACGAAGCGTCTAGGATTTGCTCTCGGTGAGCCTGTTACGGGTGTGGCTGTTCCCTTGGATGTGGTGGAGTTGCACGGCAGAGATTCTGTGGCAATTGTGGCGCAGATGGTAAAAGCCGATGGGTACGACTACATTGTTCTGGGCGAGGCGCGTACGGCAGACGGAGAATCAACTCCTATGAGTGAGCGTGTAGAACTATTTGCACGGCGTTTAAGGGAGGCAACGGGCGTAGAGGTTTCACTCGTTAATGAACACCTCACGTCTCGGGCAAGTGACACATTAGCGGAAGAAGCGGGATCCTCTTCTCACGACGATGCGCTTGCGGCGATGCTGATTGTGCAAGAATTTTTGAATGAACGTGTGTAACACTCTTTTGCCGATTCACTCCCACTATGACCTCGATTTTAACTGGATTTGTTCTTGCGTGTCGTGACCATCGGGAGCATGATCGCTTTTACACACTCTATACGCGAGAACGAGGCAAGGTGCAGGTGATGGCGGTCGGTGCGCGAAAGTTTTCGAGTAAGCTCGCAGCGCACGCATCACCGTTTACCGAGTTGACAGTAATGGTGGCGCATGGAAAGCTGTGGTTAAAGCTTGCCGGCGTGGAGCGAGGCACAGATTTTGGCAGGATTCGGCAAGAATTATCGCTCTTTACTTTAGGACTCGGGCTCAATGAGCTCATGCATCGTGCGATTGGTGAGGGAGAACCGGATGCGGGCCTGTATGCCTTCTTGGCGGATGCCTATGCGTGGATCCAGACGTTGCCGGAGCTCACGGGTCTGCGCCTGACCTTTGTGCAAAGCGCACTGACACTCAAGTGGCTTGTGCTTATCGGGTTTGGACCCCATGCAGACGCGTGCGTGCGTTGTCGCGCTCCCTACGTACAGATTCAGCAACCGCATATTTCTACTATGCACGGTGGGTTGGTCTGTGGGGCGTGTGTAAGGGAACACCGATCCGCTTTCGCAGACGCACAAGTATTGACGCAGGAAGTGCTGGCGGCTCTCCGCTTTCTGTCCTCGGCACCGTTTGAGGCGCTTCTCACGGATAAGCTCGACCCGCTTTTGGACACCCTTATAGAGATCCAAGATGCCTTTACTCATTATCACCTTGAACGAGAATTACGTGTTCCAACCTTTCTCCAACATATTGCCACGGTATGAAAACATCCGTCTCACATCTTTTACAACAACTTGATCAAGTCGTTCATCTTGCGGGGTGGACGTATGCTTTACGTTCTTCCGGGAAGATTGCTTTTTTGCAATTTCGAGATGGCACGGGGTATGTACAGGTAGTCTTTGAAAAAGAACGGGTGTCGGAAGCGGAGTGGGAATTGTTGACGCATTTGGAACAAGAATCTTCTATACGCGTTACGGGACTTGTGGTAAAAGATGATCGGTCGCCAACCGGTGTGGAGGTGCAAGGGAAATCGATTGAGCAGGTGAGTATGTCTGCGGAATATCCGATTACTCCTAAGGAACACGGAACGGATTTTTTAATGGACCATCGTCATTTGTGGCTCCGTTCCAAGCGTCCGTGGGCTATGATGCGTGTGCGCGACACGATTGAGCGGGCAACGTCTGAGTTTATGTATGACCATGATTTTTTGCGCATGGATGCTCCCATTTTAACGCCGAGCGCGTGCGAGGGAACAACAGAACTGTACGAGGTGGACCATTTTGGGCGGCCGGCGTATTTGAGCCAGTCGGGTCAACTTTATTCCGAGGCGGGCATTTTTGCGCATGGTCGCGTGTATGATTTTGGTCCTGTTTTCCGTGCAGAAAAGAGCAAAACGCGAAGACATTTAAATGAATTTTGGATGATGGATGCCGAGGCCGCATACATGGATTGGGAGGAAAACATGCAAATTCAGGAGGATTTAGTGCTTTTTATTGTAAAACGAGTATTGGAGGAACGTCGATATGAGTTGGAAACAATTTTGGAACGTGATCTTTCTAAACTAGAAAAGATTCAAGGGCCTTTTCCACGCATTGAGCACAAAGTTGCGGTAAAGATGTTGCAAGATGCCGGAAGTGATATTCAGGAAGATGAGGATTTGGGCGCCGATGACGAGACGATTCTCACACAACAATTTGATACACCGATTTTTATTACCAAGTACCCCGCAAAGGTAAAAGCGTTTTATATGAAGGCAGATCCGGAGGATGCTTCACGTGTTTTGTGCAGTGATATGTTGGCACCGGAGGGATACGGGGAAGTGATTGGTGGATCGGAGCGAGAAGTTGACCTGATGCGTTTGCAACAAAAGATTGCAGAGCATAACCTCCCAATGGATCAATTTGAATGGTATTTGGATTTGCGCCGGTTTGGGTCTGTTCCACATTCCGGTTTTGGCTATGGGCTTGAGCGTTTGGTCACGTGGCTGTGTGGAACAAAGCATGTGCGTGAGGCGATCCCGTTTCCGCGAACGATGAATCGATTAGAACCGTAATATGGATGAAGTCGTGCTCGGCATTGTGTGCAGACGAGGAAGAGTTCTCCTTGTCAAGCGTCAAAAAGATGACGACTTTGTTTGGTCTCTCCCGGGTGGGAAAATTGAAGCCGGCGAGACAAAGGAGTACGCCATTATTCGAGAAATCAGAGAAGAATCCGGTGTGGACTGTGTGGCGGTACGGGAAATTGGCTCGCGCGTACATCCGGTCACAGGAAGACCCTTGAGTTATTGGGAGTGCCGATACCATGCAGGTGTTCTCTATCCACGTATCAGTACGATCGAGAAAGCGGAATGGGTGACACGGGAGGAGGCGCTGGAGCGTTTGGGCGAGATGTTGTTTGACCCGGCAAAGGACTTTTTAACAAGCTGTTCCGTTTCGCACGGGATTTAGGGACAATACATCTGTTGACCTACGTCGAGACCCATGACATACTTTTGTTGTATGCAATCTCTTTTTTCTCAACGTGAAAATGATAGCCGGCCCCAGCTGGCATGATTTTCTTTAAAAAAAGAGAAAAGCGCGCCAGCCGAGGGGCTGGTATTTTGTTCTAGCCGATAGAGCAAAAGTGCGGTAGAATCCAATCAATTCTTATTTATGACTGAACGAACATTAGTAAAAGAGACAGTGGAAAAGGTGGGGCAGACCGTTACGGTAAAGGGTTGGGTGCACGCCCGTCGCAATATGGGAAAAGTGGCTTTTTTGGACGTGCGAGACAGAACGGGTCTGTTGCAGGTGGTTTTAGTGCCGGCGGAATTAGATGAGGCGTCCAAGAGTCTTACGGATGATATTAGATCCGAATACGTCTTGGAGGTAACGGGTGAGGTTAAGGCGCGCGGAGAAAAGCAGCTCAACCTAAATATGGTTACAGGGACGGTGGAACTGTTGGCATCGTCCGTGCGCATTTTAAATATCGCTCAGACACCTCCGTTTGAGTTGGACAAGGACACAAAAGGTATTAATGAAGAACTTCGGTTAAAGTATCGTTACCTGGATTTGCGATCCGAACGTATGCAGCGGAATATTCGTATGCGAGACAAGATTATTTCCTTCTTCCGATTGTACATGCATCAGAACGACTTTGTGGAGATTGAGACGCCGATTTTAATGAAGGGAACCCCAGAAGGATCACGCGAATATATTGTTCCGTCTCGCTTACACGCGGGTGCGTTTTATGTGCTGCCACAATCTCCACAGCAGTTTAAGCAGTTGTCTATGGTTGCCGGGTTTGAGCGGTACTTTCAGGTGGCTCGTTGTTTTAGAGATGAAGACCAGCGTGGGGATCGTCAACCGGAATTTACGCAACTGGACTTTGAGATGTCCTTTGTGACGCAGGA
>DOMJ01000030.1:30641-30953 GCA_003509895.1 Candidatus Uhrbacteria bacterium
TTTGTGACGCAGGAAGATATTCTGGCCTACACGGAACAGATGTTTATTGAGCTTGTTACCGTGTTGTTTCCGGAAAAAACCATTACGTCCGTACCGTTTACGCGGCTCTCTTACGCGGAGTCGATGGCAACGTATGGGACAGACAAACCGGATTTACGAAAAGACACAACAAACCCAAATGAGCTCGCGTTTTGTTGGATTTTGGATTTTCCGATGTTTGAAACGTTGGAAGATGGGTCCATCCAGTCTATGCATCATCCGTTCTGTTCGGTAAAAGAAGAAGACAAGGAAAAACTGATGAGTGGGGAAGAC
>DOMJ01000050.1:0-893 GCA_003509895.1 Candidatus Uhrbacteria bacterium
TTCCGAGCTGGAAAGTGCTTGCATGTGCATCAAATGCCGCGGTTATTCGTGCGTGGGCGGGATTAGGGTACAACAGACGCGCGCTGGTGTTGCGAGACATTGCGCGGCAAGTGATAGCGCTTGGCGAGCCAAAAGATCGTGAAGGTTGGCTTGCGCTTAAGGGGATCGGACCCTATACGTCTGCAGCGATCATGGCGTTTGCCAATCAGGAGGCGATTTTACCCATTGATACGAACGTTCGTAGATTTTGTGGACGTTTTTTGTTAGGAAAAACGTATCCTCAACCGGAAGATGATGAGAAGATTCAACAAAAAGCGAGTCACCTTATGGATTCACGTCGTGCGTACGATGTACCGCAGGCAATTTTTGATTTTTCGTCAGTGTATTGCACAAAAGTTCCTAACTGTGCGGTGTGCCCCATGCAGAAGGACTGCTTGGCGGCTAAAACGTTTCTTTCCGGTCACGTTTCCACACCAAAGCAGATGATTAAAAAATCGTACGAACGAGTTCATGGCAATAAAAAGCACCCTGATCGTATATATCGTGGACGTATTTTGAAACGGGTTCGTGAGGCCGGCCGGCCGGCCGGTTCGCATCCATTCCATTGGCCTGCTTGTTGATGACCTTTATGACAATACGGTGGACAGGCCTTGGCTGGAAGCAATGATTGACCGACTCGTGAAGGATGAAATGCTTACACGGACAGACAAAACCGTTCAGTTAAACACAGGCGGAGGAGTCGATTGATCAAAACAAAAACCCCCACACCTTACGGCGCGGGGGTTTTAAAATAGGTGGGCGAGCTAGGTAATAATGAGGGCAACAATCAAGAGGGCAACGATGTTAATGATCTTGATCATTGGGTTGATAGCAGGACCGGCGGTGTCTTTGTA
>DOMJ01000050.1:961-7193 GCA_003509895.1 Candidatus Uhrbacteria bacterium
ATGTACTTCTTGGCGTTGTCCCACGCACCACCACCGGTGGTCATGGAGATAGCCACAAAGATTCCGGTAATAATTGATCCAATTAATACACCTCCCAAAGCAATAGGACCCAATGTAAATCCGACCAAAATTGGCACGAGAATTGGGAGGAGTGCCGGTACGATCATCGCACTCAATGCACCTTTGGTTACAATATCCACGGCCTTACCGTACTCCGGTTTGGCGGTTCCTTCCATAATTCCAGGAATTTCTCGGAATTGTCGGCGTACTTCCTCTACCACGCGTCCGGCAACTTTTCCAACAGCCTCCATGGCAAATGCTCCAAAGAGGTAAGGCAGAAGCCCCCCAATAAAGAGCCCTGCAATGACTTTTGGATTGTCGATCAAAAACTCTGTTGGACCACCGAGCTCCGCGAGCCTGTGGGTGTAATCTCCAAACAAGACAAGCGTTGCAAGCGCCGCAGATCCAATGGCGTACCCTTTTGTAACGGCCTTCGTTGTGTTGCCGACAGCATCAAGCTTGTCTGTAACCTCTCGAACCTTTTCCGGCATATCTGCCATTTCTGCAATTCCACCGGCGTTGTCTGTAATGGGACCGTAGGCATCTAGTGTCACGATAATACCTGTGAGGGAGAGCATAGACATAGCTGCCACGGCGATTCCAAACAGTCCGGCGAGTGCGTACGCACCAAGGATGGCAGCAACGAGGACCATGATCGGCATAGCCGTTGCCTTCATAGAGAGCGCAAGACCGGCAATAACGTTTGTTCCGTGTCCTGTTTCTGACGCTTTTGCCAGGTTCTTTACCGGACTATAGGTGGTTGCCGTGTAGTATTCCGTGATCCAAACCATGGCAGCCGTAACGGCAAGACCAATAAGCGCACTGTAGTAGACATTCATCCAATCAAGATTTGGGACGCCTGCGAGCAAGTACTTGGTTAACGGGTAGAACGCAATCGCAGACAAAACACCAGCGGCAATCAATCCTTTGTAGAGCGCGCCCATGATGTTTTCTTTTTGCCCGAGTCGGATAAAGAAGAGGGCAATAAGAGAGGTGATAATAGATGCGGCACCAAGAGCCAATGGATAGAGAATCACGGCTTCCATATCTACAAAGGTAATGGCAGCAATCAGCATCGTCGCTACCGCTGTAACGGCGTAGGTTTCAAACAAGTCGGCGGCCATACCCGCGCAGTCTCCCACATTGTCTCCCACATTATCCGCAATAACAGCAGGGTTGCGTGGATCGTCTTCTGGAATTCCCGCCTCAACTTTTCCAACAAGGTCGGCGCCAACATCGGCGGCTTTGGTAAAAATACCACCGCCTAAACGTGCGAATACAGAAATGAGCGATCCTCCAAAGGCAAGGCCAATCAGAGCGCTTACATCCTGTGTAAAGTGATAGAAAAGCGTTACACCCAAGAGGGCAAGACCCACCACAAAGAGACCGGTCACGGCACCACC
Organism: Candidatus Uhrbacteria bacterium; assembly: GCA_003509895.1. GTDB lineage: Bacteria > Patescibacteriota > Patescibacteriia > UBA9934 > UBA11717 > UBA11717. Next base: position 2,425 of record DOMJ01000050.1, read on the forward strand.
TTTTACGCTAATATCAAGCGCCTCGTGGATGCCTTTTCTTGCAGCCTCGGCTACGCGCACGTTGGCGCGTACGGAAACGTTCATACCAATATAACCGGCGACACCGGACAAAATGGCACCAACGGCAAATCCGAGCGCTGTTGTTGATCCAAGGAAAAGCCACAACAAGACAAAAGCGGCGAAACCAATATACCCAATCACGCGGTACTGGCGGTTTAAAAAGGCCTTTGCTCCTTCCTGAATAGCGTGGGCGATACCGGTCATTTTCCCTTCACCGGCTGGAAGGCGGAGGATCCATCGAATTAAATAAAGAGCGTACAAGAGAGCAATAACGCTCGAAACGATCGCGAATATCACGACATTCATAAGATGTGAGTAAGGTAATGAATTTTTTTGCCAATCGCTTGTCCATAGGGAGCGAATGCCGATATAATACGAATGTTAGCCATAAACGTCAATAGAATGCGTGTTATACACCCGACGGGGAAAATGGAGGCGCAATTACGTACACAGGGGCTGATTTTAATTGCAGGCGTAGATGAAGCCGGTGCTGGTGCTCTTGCAGGCCCTGTGGTTGCCGGTGCCGTTATTCTTCCGGAAGGGCACAATCTCGCCGTAAGAGATTCCAAGACGCTCTCCCAAAAACAACGAGAAGCGCTTTTTGATCAAATTTACGCCGTTGCCATAGCTGTTGGTGTTGGTATTGTGCACGTGGAAGAGATTGATGCCATAGGGATTAGACCGGCAAACTTGCTTGCTATGCAAAAGGCGGCAGAAGCGCTAACACAGGTAGACCACATGCTTGTGGATGCAAGGCGTATTCCAGCAATCTCGGTTCCACAGACGGCCATTATCCGCGGAGATCAACAGGAGTATTGCATCGCCGCTGCGTCTATTGTTGCCAAGGTCACACGAGATCGTTTTATGACGCAAGCACACGATCTATTTCCAGAGTACAATTTTGCGCAACACAAGGGATACGGAACATTAGCGCATCGACTGGCTGTACAAAAGTACGGGCGCTGTTCTTTACACCGAGAATCGTTTACGATAGCGGTATGAGTTTGGCAGGAGCACAATCTTTTTCTGCGCACGGGTCTGCAGGTGTTATACAGCACGACGTTGACTTGTCGCACTATGGACGACTTCAACGGCGTGGCCCTCGGAGGGTTTCACAAAGCCATCCATCCCTTTTTGTGCAGCAAGAGGCTGTTTTTGTGAGCGGAGAATTTTTGAGGCCAGCAGAGGAACAACATAAACTTACTCGGATTGTATGGGAGGATCGATCAACGACGGACGTACTTCCTATTGCCGAGCAAACGTTTGTGTATGCGGAAGTTGTTGGAGATCGTATTGTGTTACAAGAGATAAATCGACGAACTCGATCGCAAGGTAACGAAGTGGAACAGTCCTTGTACAGAATGTTTGGAGCGGATGGTCGTTTGGAAGGAGAACTTCACGTTTTTAACGAATCTGTCTACGGGCAGCGTTGGTATAGATTTTCTGAGGACGGTTTATTGGTTCAAGAAGAACGGTATAACGAGGACGGGCATCTTATTTCGCGAAAGAGCTATATAAAACGGGGGAAAAACAGCGCGTGGAGTGTAAGCGGAAGTGTTTTTTTGGATGGTCACGAGTCTTTGTACGTTAAGCAACCTGTTTTGGCGTTGCCGGCCTTTGCGGGCTTGAACACAGATCTCGCGTTTCTCCCGGAATTTTTGTTTTATGATTCTCCGGAAGATTATTTTGTAGATACACGATTTCCGCTTAATGCCTAGTTGACGCTCTTTACTCACTTTGATAGCGTGGGTTCACATGACTCTACGACTCAAACGGCTTGCGTTACGAGGGTTTATCCTCTTTGTAAAACTTGGCGCAAATATTGCGTACTATACAAAGGAATTTTTACGACCACTTGCAGCTCCGGTGAGAAAAATTGCACACGCACTTGTTTCGGTTATTGGTGTTCCTCTTTACCGCGGCCTTTTTTTGTTGCGCCGATTTTTTGGCCGCATCTATGTTCCTGGAAAAAATAAATTCATGTATTTTTTGACCAACCGGTATGCGATCCATACCGTGATTGTTGTATTGGCGTTTACAACGACCGCAATGAACGTGCAGGCAAGCGGCGTGCGCGCGGATGATTTTGGACAGGAAAGTTTGCTGTATGAAATGGTGACCGGCCAAACAAATAAGGTTGTGGCAGTGCGCGCTGATACCGTTACGTCAAAGCCGGTTCGTTATCTTGGATCCTCTGCGTTAAGCGTGCGATCGGATATTGACTTTCATACACCAACCGACGACTACGTGGCAACAACTTCCGGCGGTTCGGCAATTATTGCTCCGACGATTTCTGAGTCAGGAGCAAGCGTTGCTCCGCAAACAGAGAAGATTGCTTATACGGTTCAAGATGGAGACACAATCGGGACAATCGCCCAAGCACACAACATCTCACTCAATACGTTGCTATGGGCAAACAAGATTACCGCCAAGTCCACGATCCGCCCCGGAGATGTGTTGCAGGTTCTCCCAACGGACGGACTGACACATACTGTAAAATCGGGTGATACGATTTTGGCTATCGCTCGTAAATATGATGCATCGGCAACAGAGATTGCGGAGTTTAATCACCTTGCATCGAGTAACACACTGAGTATTGGAGAAGAGTTGATTATTCCAAATGGCGTGTTGCCTGCAGCTGTTCCGGCACCACGTTCCGTGGCAAGAGTATTTACAAACACCCCGTCTTCATCAACGCCTGCGGGGAATCCAAATGCAACGGCACCAACCACGGCAGCCTCTGGCCGTATGATTTGGCCAACAGACTTACATGTGATTACGCAATATTTTGGATGGAAGCACACGGGAGTTGATATTGACTGTCATTTTGAGCATAACAACTATGCGGCAGATGACGGTGTTGTCCAGTTTAGCGGCTGGAAAGGAGGTTATGGGTTGGCGGTAGAAGTAAACCACGGAAATGGTTTGGTGACGCGATACGGTCATCATGCAAAAATCTATGTTGCCAATGGGCAGCAAGTTACAAAAGGACAGGCGCTTGGATTATGTGGAACGACGGGAAACTCTACAGGGACGCACTTGCACTTTGAGGTGATTTCCGGAGGGCGATTTACGAACCCGTTGGAATACGTTCGTTAACGAGGAAAGAATCGTGATTTAAAAACACCCACAATTGTGGGTGTTTTTTGCGCTCTTTTTTCTAGGCAACCTTGTCGAGCTGCTCATTGAGATTGTCCACCTCCAGTTTGGAGATCGTGGTCTCTCCGTAGCCTCTGCGGAGCTCTTGTCCGTACCGTGTGGAGGCGCCGAGAGTCTTTCCATGTGCAGCACGGTGTTTTTTTGGTTGAAAGAGTTTTGCAAAGAACCTCATGCTGTCGCGCTGTTTGGCCGCCGCGTGCATTTGATCACGTTCGCAAATATGTGCGAGGCGGTGATCCACCTCACGGGGTGCTTGTGCAGAAGCTCTTCCCGGGATTGCATCCGTTATGCTGCACGCCGCCGTTGCTCGCTTTCCAGTTGTCTCATTTTTGGCGTGGATTGCGTGAGTCCGTTTAATCGCTCCGTTGCAATCGCAAGTTGTCTGCCAAGTTCACGTTTTTGCAGGATGTTCCATGGGCGCAGGGCGTCTATTTGGTTCTCAAGAGCAACCTCGCGGCGCCGTAGTTCAATCGCCTGTGCTTCTCTCATAGAAACCATGTTTGCTTCGTACCTTCCGGCCGCAGAAATGGCCTCTTCTTTTTGAAGACGTATCAACTCCTGTCTTGTTTCTTCTTGTCTCCGGGTTTTTTGCGCGCGATTTTCTGTATCCGCTTCCGTCTGCAAATCCTCCCGAGATTGCCAGAGCACGCCAACATCTAGGGAGGTATCGGAAAGATTTTCAATCTGCACGGCATCAAGATATGGCTCAGAGTTTGCCGCATCCACGCGCGTGTGATTTGGCAGTGTATCAATGAGGTCGTGGTCTGGTTCCGAGAAAGCCGCCGTCGCTCCAGAGTCGAGATGTCGTTTTGGGTTCATAGAAAGTCGCATTTAAGATAGGTTGAGTATACAGCAAAGCATGGGGTTGTGTTTAAAATCTTCTTGCCGCATAAAATCCCTCCATGTTGGCTGTGGAGGATTTTTGACATCTCTATGTAAATGATGGGTGAGAGAGTTGACGATTTGTAGATATTCTGTTATAAAAAACATGTTTTTAGATGTGTGGCGACCAAAAGGTCAAAGCGCAACGACAGTTCATCACTAGGTAGGGAGATCGCCATGTCGGGTGAGCTAAAATGCAACTTCTGCGGCAGGGAGCCAAAGGAAGTTCGGGCCATGATCACGAGTTCAGATGCGAACATCTGCAACGAGTGCACGCTGTTGTCTCTCGAGACAATGCAAGACTGCGGGATGGACGACCCTGTTCGCCGTGCCGATATCAAGGGGGAGCTCCGCTGGTTGATCTTCGGGGAAGCAGAGGATGGGAGCGCATGCGATCCCAACAGCGAGAGACTCATCCTGGTGAGGGAGGTGATCGCCGAGCATCAAGCGAAGGTGGAGAGTGCGGACAAGCCGACCGACTGAGGTCGCTCAACCGCCCAACCGAGACAGCTACACGAGCTGCCTACTCCGGTGGGCGGTTTCGTGTTTTATATTGACCTCACCTTATATTTAACCTGCGTAACCAAAACACATATGTTTGAAGATAAGAGTACTCGACGAAGCAATCTAGTGCTTTAGTCTTCGTCCCCGAGAACATGTGCGTTTTA
>DOMJ01000050.1:7326-9011 GCA_003509895.1 Candidatus Uhrbacteria bacterium
AGGAGCGAGGAGTTGTGCAAAAAATAAGGGACAAGTCGGCGCCATGCTTACAAGACCTTATCTCTGACAAGCTGTCTTCTGCGTGCGAACGCACGCAGAGTGGCGTGGCCTGCCGAGTCACTTATTTTTTGCACAACTCCGAGCGCTCCTTGACGTAGACCCACATTTTGGCTATTGTGCCCGCACAAATTCAACTAGACCTATGGATATAAAGCGCGAAACAGTTTCCGATTCAGAAGTAAAGCTTACCATTACCGTGTCTCCGGAGGAGGTGCAGCCATTTTTGGTGACGGCGGCACGTCACATCTCCGAGCACATGAATATTGACGGATTCCGTCGTGGAAAAGCACCTTACGAGGCCATCGTCAACAACGTTGGGGAGATGCGTGTTTTGGAAGAGGCGATTGAGCCGATGGTGAGACTACACGTTGCCAAGGCATTGATAGATGAGAAGATTGAATCCATTGGGCAACCACGCGTAGACATTGAGAAAATGGTTCCCGGAAACGAGTTGGTTTTTACGGCCACAGTGAGTTTGATGCCGGAGGTAAAAAAGATAGGTGATTACAAGAAGCTTTCCGTGCAAGCGGAATCCACTAAAGCAAAGGAAGAGGATGTTGCCAAGGCTATAAAAGAATTAACGGGCATGCAGACAAAGGAGGTGCGTGCGTCAAAAGAAACGGGAATCACCATGGCTGAGATGGTTGTGATTGATTTAGAAATGAAGAAAGACGGCGTGCCTGTTGAAGGGGGGTCTACACAAGGATTTAAGGTGTATATGGCGGAAGATCACTACGTCCCCGGGATGAAGGAAGAGATGATTGGTCTTAAAGAGGGCGATCAAAAGTCGTTTACGCTGACGTTTCCTGAAGCACATTATCAAAAACACCTTGCGGGGATGCCGATTGAATTTGCCGTTACGATTCATGAGATCTACACGTTAGATTCTCCAACGGTGGATGATGCCTTTGCCGTGTCGCTTGGGCTCAAAGATGTTGCGGACCTCAAAGAGAAAATTACCGAGAATCTGGAGAAGGAAAATGAGGAACAAGAAAAACGACGCGTAGAACGTGTAACGCTCGAACTCCTTGTAGACAAATCAACGTATGCAACCATCCCGGAGTTTCTCGTAGAAGATGAAGTGGAGAAAATGGTGCATGAGCTTGAACACGCCGTTACCTCTCGAGGAGGTGTGTTTGCAGACTACATGACGTCTCTTGGAAAAACAGAAGTGGAATTGCGAGAGGGAATGCGAGATCAAGGTTTGTTACGAGTAAAAGTGGCTCTTCTCCTGCGAGCTGTTGGAAAAAAGGAAGGGTTGGATACAAGTAATGATGATGTCCAAGAGGAGATTGAGAGGCAACTAGCCTTATATAAGAAGGATGACGAAGCACGAGAGAAGCTAAGTTCAGATGCCTACCACGAGTATATGCGATACCGCATGCGAAACGAGAAAGTGATTGCGTTCTTGTTGGAGAAGATGGTGAAACAGGCGTAAAAGCGATAAAATAAGGCCAGAGATGGCCTCATTTTATTCTTTGTTGTCTATCTCTTCTTTTAAAACGCACATGTTCTCGGGGACGAAGGAGTCGCTCGGGTCGTGTTTACAAGGGACTCGGCACGTCGTTCGCGAACGACGTGCGTAGCACTCAGAAGACAGCAGGTCACAAGTAAGTCTTGTACGT
>DOMJ01000050.1:9187-14691 GCA_003509895.1 Candidatus Uhrbacteria bacterium
ACTCATCTTCAAACACAGTTGTTTTGAACAGGCTATGCCTGTCAAAACAACTGTGTTCTCGGGGACGAAGGCTGGATCTGATCAAATCCATATACAATATACTCATACGAACCTCGATCCCCACACAAAAATCTATGAAACTCAATGTAAAAGCAATACCCGGTGCGCAAAGAACGGAGGTTATGGAATGGCTGAACGATGTAACCGTAAAAATTCGTCTCAATGCACAGCCGGAAAAGGGAAAAGCGAACGCGGAGCTTATATCTTTTTTGTCCAAGCAGCTCGGCCTGCCAAAATCGTGTATCACGGTCCTTAAGGGAACCACTTCTCGAGACAAGGTTGTAGGATTATCTGAAATGGATTGGGAAGCGCTGCGATCTTGTCTTATAAGCACGCGTAGATAGGAGTATTTATTTGTTAAAATCGGTGCTTTTATTGAGGTTGTCACACGCGCACAATTCCCCTAATGATTGACGCGACGCCCAATTTTGTTATAGTCCAACAACTATGGAGACGAAACATTCAATCTATGTTGATCATGCCGCGACCACGCCGGTAGCCTCAGAAGTGCTGGCAGCGATGTTGCCCTACTTTGGAGAACAGTATGGAAATCCGGGTAGTTTTCACACGGTTGGTAAGCGAGCAAACGATGCCGTGATTACCGCGCGCGAGGGGATTGCAAGTCTGCTTGCGTGTAGGTCAGATGAGGTTATCTTTACGGGAAGCGGTACGGAAAGCGACAATCTTGCCATTTTGGGGTATGCGCGTGCCATGGCAGGAAAAGGAAAACATTTGGTAACAACGTCCATCGAACACCATGCGGTATTGGAGGCAATGCAACACTTGGAGCGAAAAGAGGGATTTGAACTCACGGTGGTTCCCGTGGAGAAAAACGGCATTGTGGACGCACAAAAAGTGATTGATGCCATACGCGAAGAAACGACCGTGGTCTCTGTGATGCTGGTAAACAACGAGATTGGAACCATTCAGCCCGTGGCAGATATTGGCCGCGCGATAGAAAAATTAAAAGCGGAAGGCAAGGCGCAATACGTAGCGTTTCACACGGATGCTTGTCAGGCGGCGGCGTATCTTGATCTGGACGTTCGTAAGCTTCATGTAGATTTGTTAGCGCTCAACGGGTCAAAGATATATGGACCAAAAGGTGTAAGTCTCTTGTATGTAAAACGAGGAGTTAAATTGCAGCCGTTGCAGTTTGGTGGAGCACAGGAGCGTGGATGGCGACCGGGAACAGAAAACGTTGCGGGGATCGTAGGTCTTCACAGAGCACTCGCGCTTGCTGTTGCGCGACGTGAGGAAGATGAGTCTCACCTGCGACCGCTACAGGATCAATTGATAGACGGGGTGCTTGGTTCCATAGGCAAAACGCGTTTAAATGGAGATCGTACGCAGCGAATTCCAAACAATGTTAATATTTCCTTTATGGATTTGGAGGGGGAAGCGCTGCTTCTCTATTTAGATGCGGTTGGCATTTACGCTTCTACCGGCAGCGCGTGTACAAGCGCATCGTTGGACCCGTCGCATGTGATTTTGGCGCTTGGAATGCCGTTTGAAGTCGCGCACGGAAGTATGCGATTCTCACTTGGGCGCGAAACAACCGCAGAAGACATTACCTACATTTTGGAAGTGTTGCCGTCGCTTGTAGAACGGTTACGAGCCATAAGCCCCGTGCACGTAGACGAGAAATATTTTGAATCGGAAGAAAGCAACTAAGTATGGCTGATTATAAATTAGATGCCGTAAAGGGAAGACAAGGAGATGTCTCGTCTCAAACAGGCGCGGAGTCTTGGTTTTATTCAGACGTTGTTAAAGAACATTTTTTTAGCCCAAAAAACTTTGTGATGGGCGAGGAAGATATGTCCGCCTATAACGCCATAGGCAAAGTTGGGTCGCCTGCCTGCGGAGATGAGCTGCGCGTGTGGATGAAGGTAGATGCGGAGACTGAGCGCATACAGGATTTTAGATGGAAAACGTTTGGGTGCGGGTCGGCAATCGCCTCCACATCCATGGCGAGTGTGATGGTAACGGAAAACGGGGGAATGACGCTTGCACAAGCACGCAAACTTAAGCCGCAGGATATTATGGAGCGATTGGGAGGTTTGCCAACACGCAAGTTTCATTGCTCGGTTTTGTGCGACAAGGCATTGCGAGATGCCATTAACGATTACTATCGCCGAACGGACCAGTTTGATAAAATCATTGTAGCGGCAAAACGACTCGTGGATCCCGTTGCTAATGTAACGGATCATGATATAGAGGAGGCGGTCCTTGATGGGGCACTTACGCTCGATGCCGTGCAGCAAAGAACAAAAGTTGGCATTGGAAACCCAACGTGCTTGCCGGCCGTGGAAGAGCTGATTCGCTTTTATAGAGAAAAATATTTTGGCGCAGATTAATATGTGGGGAAAGCAAATCATTGTACCCGGCGTATTGTGTGGATTCATGTTGACGATTTTGTCTGTCTTTCTTATTACTCAGTTTGAAGGACAAGTTGGCAACGTTTGTGAAAGAACGACAGAAAATCCTTACGGGATTTGTTATCAGATGTTGCCACAAGGCGGTTGGCCGTATCCTTACCTGATTGATTCAAATGGCTCATCGGTTATTGGCCAACTAGGTCCTGAGGATCAATGGGATAAAAAAGCGTTTTTTATTAACTGGCTTATTTATTCCGCAATAATGATCAGTGCTGCCGCAACGCGGAATTATTACAAGAAATACTATGACAAACTACAGAATACGCGTTGATGAAGATTTGTGCATTGGAGCGGCATCATGCGTGACCATTGCTCCGGAGATTTTTCAACTTAACGCCGAGAATAAAGCGATCGTACTGGACCCAACACAAACGGATTTGTCTGAAACGTACGAGCGATGGGTGGCGTTGGACGAGGAAGGGTATGAGAATTTGTTACTAGGCGCACAGTCTTGCCCCACGCTGGCGATCTTTATTTATAACGAGGCAGGCGAGCAGTTATTTCCGGAGATGTAGGTTGTACGGGAACAGTTTAAGAAGTGCTCAAGAGTAGAGATATCATTTGTGATATAAAACCCCCCGTCTTTGAACCGGGGGGTTTGGTTAGGCCAATTGTTCTTTAAAGTAATCAACCCAAGGGATTGGTGACGGATCAACTCCATAGAGCATGCCAAGATACAAGCTGACATAGCTCGTCAATTGAAGCACGGCGAGTGCTTGCTCTAATCTTGTTTTGCCAGGAGCATCAACACTATGAACGGCGACACCGTTCTTTTTTAAGACTTTTGCAGTAATCTCGTGTCTTTTTTGATTGCGTGAATGGTAAAGATTTGATGCGAAAAGGATAAAAGCTAGTTTTTTTGCCTCTGCCGGGTGACCGAGCCCTTCCAGGAGGTGGTGGTTTAATTCCGGAATCTTATGCCAATCACTGTACGACTTTGCACTCTCGTTTGTTTGGTTGCGCGCAACGAGGGCGTTGCTAACAAGGTGCTCACTCGCCACATATACAGGCATAAGATCCCGCAGACTGACTGCTAATTTTTTTGCGCTGTTTTTGGCCTGTGGAACAGTTGCCGCCCAGGCTTCGCTGAGACCGAGCGTGTGGTCTATGGCTTGCTGTACGGAGCTATCGGTGAGTCGCAGATAGCTGAGTTTTTTTAGCATGCCAAGCTCTGCAAATAGGGTAAGACCAATTCCCATGCGAGGCATACCCGCAGGGTTGGTGAGAAAGTCGCTAAAAATATAACTGGGAACCTTTGCGCGCTTGGCAGCTCTTTCCAGCTTATCTCCGCTTGCAATAACTACCGTTGCACATTTTCGCGCAGTAGATTGTTTAAACATTGCTAAGGCCTCTTCCGTTGATCCACTGTAAGAAACAACAAGAACAAGGGTTTGTTGGTTGACCCATTTTGGTAATTTGTAATCATTCAAAACAACAAGAGGCACGGTAAGGGTTTCGGCAAAGATGGCATGAACAAGGTGACCACCAAGACCGGATCCACCCATGCCTGCAATAACAATCTTTGTGCAATCGGAATAGTGCTTGGGAAAATCTATGGTTTTTGTTTCACTCCACGCTTGCGCACACTGTTCCGGGAGCATTCCAACGGACGTAAGGGCATTGGATGCATCAAACTGCTTGAACGTTTCTTTGTTGTTGAGGGGGAGAGGCATAGATAAGGGGGTAGGGATCAACGAAATTGATTTAGTGAATCTCGCGTAAATCAATGGTGACATCTGTGAGGGATTGATAGAGCTCGATCAGTGACTGCTTTGATTTGATCATTGCAGTAATGGGCGCGCGGTCAGTGTTGTGCTTGAGGACTGAAGCACCAACGAGCCGATCACTGCGAATAAAGAGGAGGGTGCGACCGTCGCCATAGTCGCGGGCAATTATTTGTTCTGCGTAAGCGATACTCGCATCACCAACGGCTACAATGTCTATACCAAGCACATGCGTTGCATACGAGGTAACAAGCTCATACGGTTTGCGATCGCCCGTCATAACCAGGGCAACGTGTCTGCCCTGCATTTGCGCGTTCATCCAATTACCAATGTGGATCTGCCTGTCCACCACCATGTCCCTGTACTCGGCACAATCACCTACGGCGTACACATCCGGGATGTTTGTTTCTAAAAATTCATTTGTTCTTACGCCGGTTCCAACCTGTATGCCCGCATCGGATGCCCAAGAAAATTGACTACTAATGCCAACACCTGCGGCAAGAATATCTATGGCAAACGCCCCACCCTCTACCGTTTTTGCCATTTTTCCGTCGTAAGAAGCAAGAGAGGTGTGCTTGTGGACGGTGATGTTGTGCGATGCAAGGTGTTCTTCCAAAAGATCGGATGACGCTTGATCAAATGTCTGAGAAAAAAACGTTTCTCCGCGTAAAAAAAGGTGGGTGTCCCAATGCTTGTTTGCAAAGAGCTCCGCAAATTCCATGGCAATAAATCCACCTCCAATAAGGCCGGCTTTTAGACTGTTGGGCGCGTGTTGATCTAAAAAATCCTTGGTGCGGTCTGCATCCTCGATTGTTTGAAGATGGTAGACGCGCTCCTCGCCGTTCCAAGGAAGATGACGCGTAATTCCGCCGCCTGCAATGAGGAGTTTGGAGTAAGAGTAGACGGCGCCGGATGCAGTTAAAACGGTTTTTGCATATACATTGATGGATTGAACCTCTTGAATGGCAAGATGAATGTTTTGATCAAGGTACCATTCAGGTTTTTTGAGAAACACGCGTTCGCGAGGTGTTTTGCCAGTGATGTAGTGAGGGAGGAGTACGCGAGAATAAAGAGGATGATTCTCATTGCTCAAAATGGTGATTTCTGATGTGGAGTCCAATTTGCGCAGTTGTTCGGCGGCAGTCGTCCCGGCAATTCCTCCGCCAATAATCAGGTAATGGGTCATAGTGATTGGATTGTATCAAGGATCCCGGTCTGTATCGAGAGGTCGCTCGGGTTGTGTTTAAAAAAGGGACTCGGACGTAGAGACACGTCTTCGTGCCTT
>DOMJ01000007.1:0-6895 GCA_003509895.1 Candidatus Uhrbacteria bacterium
CCATGTTGCGCCGCTTCCACCTCCCAAAACAAGCAGCGTCTTTCGGTCTGCACGCAATCCAAATTTGAGTAGCGCCCGCTCACGCGACCCCTGCAACATACTCGCACGTACCGCGTTCCCCGTCACTTCTGTTTTATGCGCAGAGAAAGCATCCTTACTCGCATCAAACGTCACAGAAATCTTTGTTGCAAATCGTGCCATGATTTTATTAGCCAATCCGGGAAGCAGGTCCTGCTGATGAACCCAGCTACGAATTCCTTTGAGTCGTCCCAACACAACAAGCGGCACACTCACGTATCCGCCTGCCGTCACAATCACATCCGGCTGCTCAATTTTAAGAACATTCCAGGCCTCCACGAATGCGTAGACGAGTCGAAAAGGAACCGTAACCCAATAAAAAGAAACATACCGTGGCATTTTCACGCTTGCAATAGAAATAAAACGAATATCTTGCGACGTAACAAGACTCGCCTCGGGACCATGCACTGTTCCAACCCACACAAGATCCACGGGCTCATTCTGTGCACGCCAATATTCCACGAGTCCGAGTAATGGTGTAACGGGGCCAAGCGTTCCGCCTCCGGACAACAGAATCTTCATATGGTGGGAGTATACCAGAAACAAGATGAATAAACAGATGCTCTCTATTCTTGTGTGCGGTGGCGAGAAATATTCAACACAATCCCCATAGCCGACAACATCGTCACCAATGCTGTGCCACCGTAGCTAATAAAGGAGAGTGGAATCCCCGTAATGGGCATCAGTGCCAACATTGCTCCAATATTCACAAACGCTTGAAATAAAATCCACGTCATAACTCCCACAACCACAAATTGAGAGAACTTATCGGGGGCAAGTGAGGCAACGCGTAACATACGCTTTGCAAAAAAGGCATACACGCCAATCATTGCCACCGTAAACAAAAATCCCAACTCCTCCGCAATCACCGCAAAAATAGAATCCCCGGCCACTTCCGGTAAATACTGAAACTTTTGACGCGAATGACCATAGCCCATGCCAAAAAAACCACCGGAGCCGATAGCCAAAAGCGCTTGATTAATATGGTACCCAACGCCTTGAGGGTCCAACTCCGGATGCAGGAACGTTGTAAATCGTGCCGCACGATACGGCGCCAAGCGAATCAACAAGAAAAAGAGCGCCGCGCCTCCACTACCAAGCAAGAGCAAGTGTGGCCAAGGGGCACCGGCAACAAAGTAGACCGCCAACGCGATCATCACAATAACGGCCATCGTTCCAATATCCGGCTGTAAAATCATGAGAAGCATGATAATACCGAGGACGCTCACAAACGGAATAAGTCCGGTGTTTGCATCCTTCACACCCGCATCGGCTCGTCGTTCAAACCAAGCAGCCAAATAGAGTAAAAAAGTCAGCTTAACAATCTCCGCCGGCTGGAAACTAAACCCACCGATTGCAATCCAACTATGTGCTGTTCCAAAATCCGCACCAACTCCCGGAATAAAAACCAGAATGAGTAAAACAATGGATACAATCAACAGGATTCCCGCCATCTTGCGCCAAAACGTAAACGGAATACATGACATAATAAACATCCCCAATAGGCCGGGCGTAACACCATACAAAAGTTGATGCTTAACAAACCAATAGGTATCGCCAAATTGTTCAAACCCGAGAGGACCGGAAGCGCTCATTAACATCGCCAGTCCAAAAAGGAGCAACCCGCCAACGAGTGCCAACAAGACAAAGTCAACCGAGTACATTGGTTTACTCATGGTTTAAAATAATCCCATGTCCAGAAGGGCGACCGCCACACCAAGCGTAGATGCCACAATAGAAATAACCCAGGCACGCATCACAATTTTCGGTTCCGGCCAGCCAATGGCTTCAAAGTGATGATGAATGGGAGTAGACAAGAAGATTTTCTTTCCCTTACGCAATTTTTTTGACGTCAGCTGTACAAGAACGGACAAAGATTCCAAAACGAGAACAATACCGATCAGCGGCAAAAGCAAGGCCATGTTTGTAAGCATTGCCACGACCCCCAAGGTAACGCCAAGCGCCATAGCACCGGTATCTCCCATAAAAAACCGTGCAGGATAAATGTTAAACCACAAAAACGCCAAAAGCGCACCCACGATGGCAAAACAAAACGCAGCAAGCTCAAATTTACCTTGAGCAAGAGCGATCGCCCCAAAAGCACCAAAAGAGGTCATCAACGTTCCCCCTGCCAACCCATCTAACCCGTCCGTTTCATTGACAGAAAACGACGTTGCTACAATCACAAAGATAAAAATGGGAATATAGAGCCACCCCACAGCAAAATCCCCAACAAAAGGCACGTGGAATAAATCCCAATCCAATTTTGCATAAAACCACCAAGCACCAATGGCGGCAATAACCGTATAGATGCCAAGACGTTCCTTCATACTCAATCCACCCCCGTGCGGTCCAATCTTTTTTACATTCATCCAATCATCAACCAACCCAACAAGGGCCGATGCAACAAAGGCCCCTAACGGCAATAACGTTTGGGAACGAGTCAAAAAACTAAAGTGTCCAGCAACGGAGTCCGGAAAAAATAGATGGATGATTAATAAGACGGTTGACACAACAAGCACCGTAATCCAAATAAGCATACCGCCCATCGTGGGTGTTCCCGCTTTCTTGGCGTGCAGTTTTGAAAAGATAGGCGTCCCGGATGCGCTCCTGATTGTTTTGCCGATTTTTAATTTATAGAGGGCATTGGTGAGTAACGGCGTCCAAGCAATTGCAACAACAAAGGTTAATGCCGCAATAAGGATAAGACGAATAACTTGAAAGGCTTCCATACTAGGCATTTAGGACAAGAACAAAAAAGAGCGCAAGCACCGTAAAGAGAGCAACACACAGAGCGGATATGACCAACGTGTACTCCAAGAGTTTTGACTGTTTGCGAACCCAAGAAGCGAGGAGCGTATTGACGATCAACACGACCGTCGCAAAACCCGGGAAGAACAAGGAGACATACCAAGGTCCGGCATAATCAACTCCAAGATGCACATTATAATGCAACGGCAATAACGCACCCGGTGCAACAACGTTTTTTAATTTCCAATACGGGATCGTCCAGGCAATCACGAGAACAAAAAATGTCAGCACAAAAAACAAACGTCTTTCTCCGCGTGGAGCTATTAATTCTACAAAACTACGCATGTTCATACACATTGGTCACGCAACGCACCTCCGGCACGTGTTCTTTTAATAAACTCTCTATTCCCATCTTGAGTGTCATGCCTGCCATTGGGCACCCTTTACACGTCCCTGTGAGCGACACCTGCACTTCGCCGGTATCCGGGCTAAACCCAACAAACGTAATGTTCCCCGCATGCAGAGCAAGACGAGGTCGGATGATCTCTAGTACCTCCTCAATTTTGTTCTCAAGCGCCTGCGACATGCGGAAAGAATAGCGTGTTTTAAACAAAAAAACAACCGCCTTAAGACGGTCATTTTTTACTCAATGGGAACAATGTTTACGGAAGTGCGTGATCGCAACACGCCAATAAAGTTTGGCAGCTTGCGTGTGGTGAACTTCACCGTCCCCGCAACAACAGCATAGAGCGTGTCGTCTGCGCCGCGTCGAACGTGGTTACCCGGATGAATCTTTGTTCCACGTTGGCGGACCAAAATTTCTCCGGCATTGACAGCCTGTCCGTCGGAACGCTTTGTTCCGAGACGCTTTGACTGTGAGTCACGTCCAAGTCGGGAAGCACCACCGGCCTTTTTGTGTGCCATAGTGGACCAATATTACAGATTAATGACGGAGGACGGCAATGCCGATTCCGTACAGTGACGAGAGTATAGCCGAAACCGGAAAAATCGTCAATATCTCATTCAAAACAAAGAGATTTTAAAGAAAAAGATGATTATATGGCCACAATGAGCCAATGATAAAGAAAACTCACCTTCTTCACAGGCTCTATTTTGCCTCCACGATGATTGAAAACTCTGCCTCGTATCCACCGGGAAACTCAGCAACAACAAGAAACGAACCTATCTCTTTAATGGGTGCAGAGAAGACCACACGTTTTGGCTTGAGTTTTACTCCCTGTTCTTGCGCAGCTTTCACCACGTCCTTTTCCGATACGGCCGCATACAGTGTACCGTCATCGTTGGCTTTTACGGCAAGGGTGAGCGTGGTTCCATCTAATTCCGCAACAGCTCTACGGGCTTGATCGTCCACCTTCACCAACTCCCGTTCTACACGCTTTTCTTGCGCTTGCATTTTAAGCAGTGCCTCCTTGGTTGCCGGGACACCTAACGCTTGTGGAAACAGAAAGTTTTGTGCGTACCCATCACTCACATCCACAACCGCCCCCTTGTATCCCTTCCCTTTTACGTCCTTTAGTAATATCACTTTCATAGGCCTGTTATTTACAATAGTTTTATCTTAACACATCCGGCTCTAATAGCAGAAAACGGGATCCTTATTTGTTGGATAGAGATTCTTGCTCCTGCACCAACAACGTTCCTGCCACGGCAGCCACGGGAGGCACAAAAATATTCACAAAAGGAATAAGTAAGCCAACAGCCTTTGCGGCACCAAGTCCCAAAACGGGCCCTAAATGCGTTAAAACCCACTTGCGTCTCTCGCCCAGCATGAGTCCCCGTCGTGCAAGTGCCGGTCCAACCGCATCTCCACCGGCCGTCACAAGAAGAACCACAAATCCCAAAACGCCACTCAAAATCTGCCCCACGACCGGGAAAAATTGCAAAAAGACCCCAATCACCACAACCGCCCCAAGCAAGAGCGCTTTTCGTGACTCCTGCGTTAGAGCAAACCAAACTTCTCTATTCCAAGGTCGTTCAACAAAAGCCCGGTTTTCCTGCCGATCCAAACGCACACCCAACTCCTCGTAAAACGGCGCACCAATCACCTCGGCAATCATAGAAAAAAGAAAGGCGTATACCAAGAGGGCGAGGAATAGAAATATGAGATACACCATCCACGTCAACACAACAAGCCAAACGGATTCATACCCCGATCCAATGAGTCCCGGCACGACAAGCATGATCCATTTCCACACTCCGATCAGCGTACACACAAAGATCCCGAGGTTTAACAAAAGAGGAATCGTGAGTAGCCACCAGGCACCGGGCACACCAAACATCACTCTCACGCCGCGAAAGAGCAGAAAAAAGCCATCTGCCGTTTGGTGAAGGTGCTTCATGAGTGACTCGGGTTCCGTGCTCGCTTGTAGCGACTTCGTGCATGTTGTGTGGGTGCTTTTCTTTTTCCGGGAGTCGCCTGATCTACCTCTATTTTTACCTTAAAAGGATCGCGCTTATTGCGTCTACGTACTTGGCGAGCAATCAGTCCCACGGCCTTTTCTACAATAAACTCCATATCCTCGTACTCTGACCATTGTTTTACATCCCTCAACGGCGCCCACTTACGACCACGGATTTTCTCCCCTTGCTTGGCTGCCACATGAACACGCTTAAACCGTGCATTTTCAGGCGCTTCAAACAAAAAATAATGAATATCCTTTTTTATGGTGTCGCCTTTACGTACGTATCTATCTTCAAATGTAATCTGAATGTTTCCGAGCTTTCTCACAAGACGCAATCCCTTGAGTCCCGTTTCCTCGTACACCTCACGCCTGGCGGTCTGTTCTATACTCTCCCCTTTTTCCACATGCCCCTTTGGAAAGGTCATTTTTCCAACCGAATCACGCACAAAGGCTACGTCCACGCCTCGCTTGGTTACTTTGTAGATAATTCCTCCGGATGAAACTTCTTGGCGAATAGCCATAGGGTTCAACAATAATCTAACAACAAGCCTTTTCTCCCTGCAAAATACGAATAGCACGTTCAAATTGCGTATCAATCCCATCGGCAACGTCCTCTTCCGTGAATGTAACCTCTTCATCCGGTGTAATTCCCTGCTTATTAATGGATCGCCCCTGCGGCGTTAGCCATTCTGCGATGGTAATTTTGAGAGCTGATCCGTCAGAGAGTTCTCGATACTCTTGTACGGATCCCTTTCCAAACGTTTGCATACCAATAATGATCGCCGACGCGTAGTCCTGCAAAGCCCCTGCCACAATCTCGGTCGCCGAAGCACTCCCCTCATTTACAATCACAACCGTTGGAATGCCTTTTAATCGAGCAACACCCTGTGACTTCAGGTCTCTCATAACGCCGTCTTCTCCCCGTTCTATGACGACCGTATTATTCCCGATCCACTCACCCGCGACAATCACCGCTTGCTCTAAAAATCCACCGGGGTTGTTACGCATATCAACAACCAAGCCCGTAGCGCCCTGAGACAACACGTCTAAAACCGCGTCATTAAATCTGCGCGCCGTGTCTTCATTAAAAGCAAAAATGTCTATAACCGCAATCCCATCTTCACGCACCGACCATTCCACAGAGCTAATCTCTATAATGGCACGCTGGATAGGAACCTCCACGGCTCGATCGGCACCCACATGTGTCACCGTTAACGTGACGGTTGTTCCTCTTGGACCGCGGATCAACCCCACGGCATCCTCTATGCTTATCCCGGCGGTTTCTGTTTCATTAATCAAGTGGATCGCGTCGCCCGCTCCAATACCGGCCAATTGTGCCGGAGAATCACGCAAGGAAGAAACAATCACTAATTGACCGTCGCGCAGGCCGATCTCTGCACCAATTCCTTCAAACTGACCAGATAAACTTGTCTGGAAGCCTTCTGCGGCTTTTGGGTCAAAAAACGTTGTGTAGGGATCTCCTAACCCCGCAACAAGTCCGTGTAGCGCCCCATAAAACAAATCTTTTTCCGCAACGGGACCATAGACGTAATCGTCCTGTACCTGTTGCCACACATCCCAGAACAACTGAAAATCCACATCTTCCGCAATGCGTTCCACCTCTTCCGCACCAATCACGCGTC
>DOMJ01000007.1:6958-26612 GCA_003509895.1 Candidatus Uhrbacteria bacterium
GTCCAAGGTAACGGATCGAGGCGGTAAAGCCTCACGACCAATAAACATTCCACCGAGTAAACCGGTAAGCGCGATCCCAACCGCGGCTGTTGTTATGAGCCATACAGGCCATTGTAGGGTCTTTTGACGTTTTTCTTGAAACATATGTGCGCGCAGTATACCACGTTCATACGGGACTTACGGATTTGTCCCTGTCTATAACCCACACAACCTTGAGAATTTGATAGAATGGCGTTACATGAATAATCGTCGCATCCAACAAATCATTTTTGCCATCTTTATTGCCTTGTTTATTATAAGCGCCCCTCTCGTTGTTCTTTATACCGCCGGGTATAGGTGGAGCCCTCACAACGGCGTGGTGCGTACCGGGACACTTTTTATTGCTTCAACCCCCAAGGACGCAACGGTACGTTTGGACGGAAAATTATACAAAGACAACGCTCCAACGATTATTAAAACCCTTAGACCGGCAGAATACCTGGTAGAGCTTGCTCTCCCGGGACACCTCCCTTGGGAAAAAACCCTAGGGGTACGGGAGGGAGAAACAACGTTTATAGACAACGTAATTTTGTTTTTAGACACCAATTCTCAACTCGTGATTAAAGAAAATATGCAGACGGTGGCGTGGTCCCCCACGGGAAATCATGTTGCATGGGCGGATCATCAAGCTGGGTGGACCGAAGTTTGGATTTCCACAAGCGCTCAACCCGCGTCACGTCTTGTGTATCGCGTAGAGCGTGATGAAGCATTAAAACTCACATGGGTGGATCCGGACACGGTGGAAATCACACACCATAAAGAACATCGCTACGTCTCCAAAGATGGTCAGCTGCTTAGTAAGAGAGATGAATCGCTCGTCACCTTTCAACAGAATACCGATTCTGTGGATCTCCTCGTAAACGGGACCGTCCTCGCGCGTCTTCCGTTTGGAACCTATCGACTCCTGGATGAACGCAGCCCTTACCTTCTTGTACAAGATACGACACATAACCGTATTTCTCTCCTCACGACGGCCGATACAGAACAACCGCTCCTCCTTCAGGAAGATGCTCTGTACGTGGATTGGATTCGCCAAGATGCTCTTGCGTTTGCAACCGAGTTCTCTATCTCCATTTACGAACCCGCCATTCATCAAACAACGCTCATTACGCGTATTAGCGAACGCATTCACAATGTGGTCTGGCATCCAAACGGAGGGTACTTATTTTATGCCACCGCCACGGATTTACGCGCCATTGAATTAGATGATCGCAACGGTCGACGCGTTACAAACCTGGTCACGATGAATCATATTTATACCTTTTTTGCCCATCCCCAAGGCAACATCCTGTATTTTATTGGCAACGACGGCATTGACACGGGTCTGTATCAACGCCTCTTATTCAATAAGTAACCTGTGCCTTTATAGAACAATACCGGTAATTATCGGTGTTTTTCTATATTCCACGTTAAACAACAACACCGCCTACACGGCGGTTTCTTTTTTTGTCTCTTGTACATTCAATTACCGTCGGATCACAAAAAGCAAAAACTGATAGTAGGCGGCCAAAACAGAATTGACTATTACATCCAAAAGCCAACTTGCCGTTTGTTGTGCCTCGATCGTTGGCGCCATGCAACGCAACAACTCCGCGTCAGTCACAACACGTACGGCTTGCACGTGTTTGCGACGAGCCATGATCCATCGCCAACTTGCTGGTTGTAAAAAATACGTATACACCTGCCCTTTTGTCTTCAACCACCCGCCTTTTAACGCAAACAAAAGTGTTCCCAATTCCATAAAAAGAGCCATCGGGAGGATGAGCCAAAACGTTGGCCAAGCAAGGTGCGTCAGCTGCGTAACCCAACGGTTACGTTCCATCCAATAAAATTTAGTGATGCTGCGCGAAAATTCATATCGATGATAGACAATCGAATCGTGCGCCACACCAACACCGTACCCCCCCAATCGCGCACGCCACGCTAAATCAACATCCTCGTGATACATAAAATAGGACGTTTCAAAAAGTCCGCCGATGTGATCCAGTGCATCCACACGAACCAACAGCCCGGCTCCCGACCCGTAAAAATGAGGACGGCCACTTACAAGATCCGGATCCTGATAGCCAAATCCAAGATAGTGCAACACGTTGCCGTATGAATCCACGTGAGTATGGTCCTGTTCCGACACAATCAGCGACTGCACGATAGCCTCTTGCGGATGTTGAGTCGCGTAAGCAATGGCCGCATTAAGCACGTGTGGATCAACGCGTGCATCTTGGTTTAAGAGATAGAGGTACTCTGCTCCCCACGTGCGCGCGTGTTCATACGCCCGATTATGCCCGCCGGAAAATCCGTCATTTACCGGTGAGTCAATGAGGTGCATCTTTGGAATGTGTGCATCGTGTAGCCAGGGTTTTTCCAAGTAAGCACGGGCCGTACCCGACGGCGACGGATTATCTACCACAATCAAACAAACACGATCACGATCGTAATTAAGGTCCTGCAACGATTGCATACACGCATCAATATCGGCCCTCGCCTCCTCTGACCAATACGTCACGTATTGAATGGCAATCTTCGGCATCATACACGTTTTATTCCCCACTTGAGCAAATACTTGAACCAACTATCCACGTGCACGCGTGCCAATTTATTTTGAAATAAATTTTTTGCGATCGTTTTTTCCTTTGCAGAACCTTGCCCATAAACATGGTACACCTCCGCTTCCGGTACATAATAAACGGCTCGTCCTCTGTCCCAACACGTACGGCACAAATCCACATCCTCAAAATACATAAAATAGCGATCGTCAAATCCGCCAATCTCTCTAAACAAGTCGCCGTCCATCAAAAAAGCGGACCCCTGAACCCAATCTACAAGACGTCGCTTGGCAGGATCCACGCCCTGCATGAGAAAGTGATCGCGGTATGCCTGACCTTGTTTGGATGCGGCAAAACGCGTTCGTTGCACAAACGGCATATACCACGCCGGAAATCTGCGTGCCGTTTGCTGATGGGACCCGTCCATATATCGCACGCGTGGGGCGGCAATACCCACGGTTGGATACGTACGCAAAAATTGAAACAAGGTGTCCAATATCTGCCCGTCCACCAATCGGGTATCCGGGTTCAAAAAAAAGTACGAACGCGCATCAATCTCCTGTGCTCCCCTATTGGATGCTCGACCAAATCCACTATTGGCCCCGCGCAAGACCACGTGTGCCTCGGGAATTTGCGCTTTTACGTAAGAATAGGTATCAAAATCGGAAGACGCGTTATCTACCACAACCAAGGCCGTGGAAAGGCTGGTGTGCTGCATCGCGGCTCGAAGCGTTGGGAGACATTCCGGATGAATCCCATTATACGTAACCATCACAATGGCAATGTCGACCAACTTAGGAGACATAAAACGCGCGTTTTTTTAAAAGGATTGGCCATGCGTGTTTGGTATCCCGGATCGTATCACGCACGATTGACGGATGAAAGACAAGCAAAAAAGCCAGCTTGGAGAGCTCGAACGGGATCAGCGCCCAACTGCGACGGATTCCCTCCCAAACGGATGTATACACAATCAAATTCCACAAATGATTTCTGTAGGAATAAAATTGCACAAACCGTGAGGCATCCCTATGGAGCAAGGATAATCTAAATGCTCGGCGATGATGCGCAACCGCCTCGGGCACAAGAGCCGAAATCCAACCGTCTGCGTACAATCTATACGCAAGGTCCACGTCTTCCTTGTACACAACATAGCTGGGGTCAAACAACCGACCGTCACAGCTTGCACGCTCCACCGCTTCACGGCGCACCATCGGCAAACATCCGGACACGCCAAACACTTGACGCATCGCATCCGGTGTTACGTTTTCTCCATTCACCACATCAAACACTTTACCGCTTGCAGACACGGAAAGTCCCAATGAGTCAATCAAATCAGACAAGCACGGCGTCCCCTCTTTCCAATCCCATCGCAAGATAATCCCTGCGGCAGAACCGAGTTCCTCCCATGCTTCAAACGCTTGTCGTAACACCTCAATGTAGGAGGCAGACAAAATGGTATCCGGGTTCACGAGCTGCACAAGATCGGCATCGTGACGCGTAAAAAGCCGTTGATGCCCACCGGCAAAGCCACAATTATCCGGCGACTCTTCTAATCGTGTTGGCAGGCGCTGACTGTATTGCTCCACAATCAATCGTATTCGCTCGCGCTCTTCTCCTTGGCTGTTGTCTAAAATATACAGGACCCAATCGCAGTCCGTTTGCCCAATAAGCGAATCAAACAAGAACGGCAAATACGCCGCGCTGTTATAGGTTACCAGTTGTAGCGCAAGTGTCATGACGGTTCCATCTTAAACAGATCGTACAGAGAGCCCGCAAAAAAGGCGAATGGACGGAGAGTCCAAAAAAGAGCCGCCTGCCACCAAGACCCATGCTTGCCAAAAAACTGCGCCATGGACCGTAACAATATCGCCTGCTTCCGACCTACGGACACCTGTCTAAAACTCTGACCAACTAAATCTTCGCAAGACACATCGGCAAGAAAGCGAACCACATACCCGGCTTCTCGCACGCGTTTACAATAATCCACTTCCTCAAACCATAAAAAAAATCGTTCATCAAACGTCCCTACCACATCCATCACATCACGTCTGAAGGCAAAATAGGATCCACGCACCTGCTCTACGTCCTGCGTTTTCCCGTACTCCATATCTGTGCGCAAATATCGATCAACGACCGCTAATCGTATGTGGAGATGCGACAGTTTTAGTACGATCGCCAATTGATCCTTCCAGGTTGGATCACGTCTCACAGATGTCACATAGGTGTTACCCTTTCTCAATTTAATTCCCACAACGCCAACCTGTTTGTGATCCATTAACTCTTGATAGGTACGCAACAGCGCTCCCGTCCCCACAAACATATCCGGGTTCAGTAACAACATCACCTCTCCCGTGGCGTATCGCATACCTTGATTACACGCGTACGCAAACCCCGCGTTCCAATCATTGATCACCAGGTGCACCTCCGGAAAATGCTCACGCACCATTTGCGTTGTACCGTCGGAAGATGCGTTATCTATCACAAACACTTCAAACGGAAGTTCTTCTCGTAATGCAAACAATCGCTCCAGATTTTTCTGCAACGCCTCTTTTACATTCCAGCTCACAATAAGAATACTCAGTTTTGGGCTCATGACGGATACTAAATTTCCACCTGACTGTTCTCACCAATAATCAAGCACTTCCCGTGTGGTAACGAGCTTCGTTCACTTGTCACGATCGCATTTTTTCCAACAATGCTGTCTACAATCATCGTGTCCGCCATTACCTGTGCCCCTTCCATAATAATGGAGTGCTGTATTTGTGCACGAGAAACACGCGCACCGGACCCGATGGTTGTATGTGGTCCAATAAACGCGTGATCAATCTGCACGTTGTCCCCTATAACCACCGGTCCCCGAATTAAAACATCTTCCCCAAAAATACAATCTTTTCCAATCTTTACGCGACCCTGTATACGCGTGTCATCCAGTTTCGCGAGGCTTGCGTCCACCACGGCTTCTGCTTGCGTCATCTCATTCAACAATAATTGATTTCCTTCCAATAAGGCCTCCGGCGTTCCCGTGTCCTTCCACCACCCATGCATAATTTGGTATCCAACCTTCCCTTGTCTGACCATATGCGTATTGATGTCCGAGATCTCGTATTCCCCCCGAGCAGAAGGGGTAATCTGTTCAAACGCCTCCAGATATTTTGGCATACGATACAAATACAACCCGGTTTGCGCAAAACGCGACGGCGGAACGGCGGGTTTTTCTCTTATCGCAATCAACGCACCATGCGCATCAAATTCCGGGACACCAAAACGTTCCGGATCTGCTACCTCAACAAACGCAAACGAGGCATCCAATCGCTCATTCACAAATTTATCTACGAGCTGTTGTAGGGATCCCAAAACAACGTTATCGCCAAAATACAACAACACGTCATCCTCTCCGATCCATGAGCGGGCGCTGTACAAAATTTGCCCAACACCACAGGCACCCCCCTCTTGTTCTAAATACGTGAGCCTCAATCCCCACGCAGATCCATCACCAAAAACGGCGCGCATAGAGTCCACCTCTCCCGGGTTGACGTTTATTGCCACATCCACAATGCCAACCTCTGCAACCTTTTTAAAGGCGTTGGTGAGCATTGGCTCATTTGCCAATGGAATCAAGTGTTTATTGAGGTTCCAGGTGATTGGACGCAAACGCGTGCCACGTCCCCCCGCGGTAATAACGGCTTTCATAAAGTAAAAAGGCTCTTTCGAGCCAGCTTACGTGATCTTTTGTGCCTTGGCAAACTTTTCCATTGTGTCTCGGAGGGCAATGATTGTTGGCCTCATGTGGATGCCAAATTCCGCCAATCGGTCCGTTGCAAGCACATTGTTGGATCTCCCTTTTATTGCAAGATCCTGTTTTACGAGATCGTCGTTGGCAATCCACTCATTTATGTGGCTCGGATCTACGATTTCCTCATACAGCGCCAAAATCTCTCTGTGTCGTACCGGTTCGGGATTTGTGACGTGAAAGATGCCAGTGGCGCGCTTCTCCATTAGTTGATAGAACACGTCAACCATGTCGTCAATCACCGTCGCACTATTTTCTACATCAATCACCTTGGAATAAGAAGCCAACTTATTGATCAGGTTTCCCGGTGCCGAAACATGATCTATCGGCATCCGAATACGACCAACGCCCACATGTGGCAATGTGGATAGACAAAGATCGGCTGCCCATTTGGTTCGAGAATAAACCGGAAGCGGGTTGCCAAAGTCCATTTCTCGCCAACGCTTATCCGGGTGCGGCGCGTCTCCATAAAAAATGCATCCGGAACCAATGTGCAATAAATACACATTCTTTTGTGCACACGCATCGGCAATCTCTAATGGCAAAATCGTGTTCCCCCGTATGGATTCCATCTGGTGATCTTCACACCAATCCACATTCGGTTTGCCTTTTATGCCCGCTGCGTTTAACACAACATCCGGCTGATGTGTTTCTAGTTCTTTCAGTACATCCGCCTTGCACGTGATGCGCACATCAGAGAGTACAGAGTCCTTCCACGCCTCATGACATCGCGCACCAATATAGCCTCCACCAAATATCAGAATCTTCATACATTATTGGGCAAGGCTATTATAGTATTCCTCATAATACGTCTGGTACCCACCGCTCTTACAGTTTTGCCACCATTCCGGATGCTCTTTGTACCAAAGAATCGTTTTACGAATTCCTTCATCAAAATCAATCGTTGGTTCCCAGCCGGTGTCCCGTTTTAATTTGGACGGATCCAGTGCGTAGCGCAGGTCATGTTGCATTCTGTCTGCCACGTAGGTCTTGAGCGTATCGGGCTTGCCAAGCGTCTCCAAAATTAAATCGGTAATTTGTTCAACCGTTTTTTCTACCGTTGTGGCAATGTTATAGGCTTCCCCAATTTTCCCTTTAAGCAGGATCGCCTCAATGGCACGTGCATGATCTTCTACATGGATCCATGGTCGTCGGTTTAAACTACTTTTAAACAAGGGAAGCGGCTTGTCTTCCAACGCATTGGTGGTAAACAAGGGGATCAGCTTCTCCGGAAACTGGTAGGGTCCGTAGTTATTTTCACAATGACTAATGGTTACCGGCAGTTTGAACGTATGGTAATAGGCCATCACCACGTGGTTGGCTGCCGCCTTTGATGCATTGTAAGGTGTTTTTGGCATGTAGGGATCCGTTTCCTTAAACGAACGTTCTTCCTCCAATGCCAAATCACCAAAAACTTCACACGTAGAAATGTGGTGAAAGCGCTTAACCCCTGCATCCTTGGCGGCCGCCAAAAAAATTTGTGTTCCCAGCACATTTGTCTTAATAAAAAGGCCCGGGTCCAAAATCGCACGATCATTGTGCGACTCTGCGGCAAAATTCACGACCATATCCACACCCTCCAACGCCCTACGTGCGGTCTCATAATCCCCAAGATCTCCTTTTACAAACGAGTACCGTGGATCTTGTTCTACCTCTTTTAAATTTTCTAAATTACCCGCATAGGTCAGCACATCGTAATTGATGACAAAATCCTCCGGATGCTGTGCCAGCCAATACTGAATAAAGTTTGATCCAATAAACCCGGCGCCGCCTGTAACGAGTAGTTTCATACTAACCAAGTAATGTTTGAATTTTTTTAGCGTCTCTTGCCAGCTCCTCTCGCGATCGTTGATGCTTTTTCCATGGGTCGTGATTGTCTCCCGGATAGCGTGGCAAAATATGAATATGCGGATGAAACACGGTCTGCCAAGCCGCCTCACCGTTGTTCATCGTGATATGGAACCCTTCCGCTCCCACGGCGTTGGCAACACGAGGTCCAATACGATGAGCCGCGCTAAAGGCCTGTGCAATCGATTCTTCGCTCGCATCGTATAAATTCATGGCGTGCTCTTTTGGAATCACGAGGACGTGCCCTACCGCCACCGGTTCAATATCCATAAACGCCAATACGTGCTCATCCTCAAAAACCTTAAAGGATGGCAATTCCCCACGTACAATTTTACAGAAAATACAGTCTTGCATACAAAACGTGTTCATTATTTTCTCACAAGCAGATTGTACCACCCAATTGCCCCAATCAAAAATGCCAGTAAAAACCAGTGGGGACTAAAGAGGCGTGTAACCGACGTTGGCATCAAAAGCTCCAGCAGGACAAAAAAGATCCAGCTTATTAGGGAGACGTAGGTAACCATTTTGGCCAGAGAGATGTTCATTTTAGAGCTTGTGAAATCTTTTTGAGCATTAGAGAGAAAACGTCCCCCAATGATCGCCCTGGTCGCGTAAACGTGAGTTCTATCTTATGAACGTCCACCGTCGCACCCCGTTCTGCGATATTTGGGAAAGACAAAACGAATCGGTACGATCCATCCTTCAAGCCCTGATCCGCATCGCCTCCCTCACGTTCCAACGGAGGCAGCCAAAACTGCGCCTGCCCAACCGTCCACGGACCATCCGCTTGCGTCTGGGGGTACGTTGCAATAATGGTATCTATTCCGAGCTTATCTACATTCGTGCGATCATTCAACTGAACCGGAAACGGATTAAAGAACGCATCTTGCGAGAATGCCACGCGCCCATCTGTGACCACCAGGAGATCCCCTTTTGGAATGGTCAGTTTTGTAACGCCAACGTGTGCATTTTCTACGGCGTACTGCTCGTGAGGGACCGCGATCTCTATTGTTTGACCCCCCAAGGAAACCGTCTGAACTCCTTCGGCATGACGTGTGAACAACGTTATGTGTTGTGCGTCCGTCCAAAGTTCCACAGGTCGCGGATCATCCAAATAGCCGACTTCATCACCCACAAAAACATTTTTTGTATACGTTAACTTTGGAAGTGTGGTAGACAATTCTCGCCAATAAATATCATTACCGGCATTCAGTTCAACCTTCACGAGCCCCGCCTGTAATCCCACAACATCCAAATGCAGGGTTCGTCTGTCTATGGCGGCGTTTGTATCATCAGTCACGCCATCGTCGTCGGCTTTTACTTCGGCAACCAACTCCTGACCCTGAAACACACGAATCGCCACCGGATCCGCTCCCGGATTACGATTCATATCCATATACAGCGCGTCTATAGAAAAACCTCGCCCGTTCGTCACTGTAACGAATTCATGAAATCCCCTTAAGGAAACCTGTGTTTGGCGCACGAAGCCGTTGTACGTCCATGCGCGAGGCACAACGTTGTCCTCCGGCAATGCATAATGATAGGTCGCGATCGTAGAAAGTGACGGGGGATCCTGCAAGATCGATGCAACATCCTCATACGTTCCCACACGTTGATAGAGAACAATGGAATCCCGCCGTTCTTGAACCCAATCAAGCCCATCAAGCACGGTGTTTACAAGAGGTCTCAAATCAATTTGACCTGCCACCGCATTTACCGTGGCCCCTAATTCTATGATTGGCTGATCCTCCGTCTTCACCCAAACACGCATATCTACGGTTTCATAATTCCCCGGAGGCGTTACGGACACATACACCGGATCGCCGTCAATCGGAAAATACGCATCACCGTCCGCCGTTGTTTGTAACGCGCCCACACGCCCTGTTGGTCGCAAACCATGAACAAACGCCGAGTTATCTCCCGCCTCCCAAACGATCGTCGTTGTCCCGTCTAGATCCAAATACACAAAGCTCACCCACCCAAAAAGTATGATCGGAACAAGCAGAACAAGAATGTTCAATAAGGCCTTCATACACTATTCGCTGAAGATCATCTCACCTGTTTTTGTAACCCCTTCTATCGGTAAGTCATTCTCCACGCGTTCAATTTTATACAGCGTGAGCTGATCAATCTCTTCAATGGGCGTAAAGCGTAAATGATGTTTGAGCAAATGTTCAGATTGCAAAAAAGCGAGATCCTCTTGTGGAAGCGTGATCCCAAAATAATATAAAGAGGCTCCTTGCTCCTCTGTTGCGCTTACCAACTGTGGAAGCGCCGCGTACGTGGTCTTGCTTCGTAACGGATAGAGAACGTGCCTGGAGGGAAACAAAAACTTATCGGAACGATCAACAATAATCACATCTTGCTCCCGAGTGAGGTTCAAAACCCGTTCCCGTTGAGAGGCGAATGACTGCACGTTTTGATACACAAAGGCCAATCCCTCATCCTGACCAAACGTGGTGAGCGTACCTCCGGTATAGGCAAACGCCACGAGCCAAATACCCATAATAACCTGTTGCACCGTTTGACTGGATCGATGTTGCACACCTCGCACAATGGCATAGGCTACAAACACGGTCATCGCAACACTGATCGGCAGCCAGTAACGAATGTAGGACGTGCCAATAGTGATAGCCGATGGATCCGGGTTATCATGAATATTCCAGGACCCATACACAACAAGCAGGTACAAGGAGATAAGAAATGCGGGCCACAAACACCGTAAAAAACGACGTTGCTTGTGCGTAGAAAACGTACGCCAATCTATACAAAACAACACAAATCCAAATAAAGCAAAGGCCGTCCAGAGCGCAAAAAACAACAAGTGAAAATTGAGGAGGTTATTGAGAATATTTTTCTCATGGATACCAAATGGGAACACCCGTGAAAGAAACGGCTGAGAAAATCCGATCGCCTCGTCGGGGTCGGTCACATCTACCGTAACAGGAATCGGATCACCGGAAATGGTGTAGCCGGTTAAAAACGGGTGACCATAGACACCGTTATTGGTAAGAAGCATGAGCACGAGTGGAACGATAACACCTGCCACCGCAACCGCGTGTTCGGCAGACGGTTTACGGCGTTGATACCAGGCAACAAAAACAAAACCGGAATAATCCATATCGCCTCGTTGGTACGCACAAAAATAGCCATACCAAAACTCGCCCCTCCAAGAAAAAGCATCACCATACGCCAGAGATGAGCTCGTCTGGGTGGAACAAAGCCCGCCGCAACGTACCATGCCAGCCCCCCAAAAATTAGCAAAGAAACAAGCACCACGTTTGGATGCAACCCACGCGCCGTAAAGTACCACCACCCGGGATGCACAGCGAGCGTAAACGCCGCAACCCAGCCCATTGTTTTGTTGTTGAGCAATTTTGAAACAATGTGTTTCCAAGAAAAGACGGCCAAAATGGAAATAAGAACCACGAGCAAACCCAACGTTTCCGCACGCGCTCCAACCACAAGACTCAACGCCCGCAAAAGCCAAGGGAGGCCCAACCACATACTTGGCACGAGCATTTGATGGTGCACTAAAAAACTCCGTGGGTGGACAAGTCCACCAAGAGAGTCCGCATAAGCGGCCGGCTGATTGTACGATCCACCAAAAAGAGGAAGTCGCGATGCGGTGTAGGCCGTAGCCATTTCATCCGGCGCACTCCATGTTCCTCCTTGTAAAATCGGAAACCAGGCATACGCAAACAAGAGAACAACAAATACGCCCCCCACAAGGATCCATTTGCGCACACGTTTACTAAGCGCCATAGGTCGCAACACTGATCATGGCCAAGACAAGGGAAAGGCACAAAACAACCATCCCAATAAACACAAGGACCGGGAGATGGAACAGCATCGAGAAGAGGAGCAACGTAACACCCAGCACCTGCGTAAACATTTTGGTCTTTCCCCAACCGTTGGCCATAATTGTTCCGCCGTCATGTTTATGACTCAACGCACCCACAACAACCATTAGTTCAGAAAAAATAACCAGAATCGTGAGCCACCAGCCGATCGTGGACGTAATCACAATAACCGCAGCAAGAGAAATAAGGATTTTATCGGCAATAGGATCGTACATGGATCCCCATTCGGTGACCTGATGACGCAATCGTGCCAATGATCCATCAATCACATCCGTAAAAGCAACCAGTAAAAAAAACGGAATCGCCCATTGCAACGGGAGTGCGGCAAGTGCCCAGACCACAAAAGGCGTTAATAAAAAACGCACCACGGTCACATGGTTGGGTGTTACCCATCTTGGGACAAATGGAATGATCACATACTTCATGATGTGGTCATGCCAGTAGAGTTTGTTTGGATCTCGATGAGGCATGCTCGTGATACAATAGCCTTCTATGAGGCTCAGTTTTCCATTCAAGTATAGCATTGGTACGGGGCTCGCACTAGCAGGGTTGATTCTTGGTACGTTTTTATTAGAGATACCGCTTCTGACGGCTTTTGGGACGTTGTCTCTTTTAACGCTCTCCAGCATCCGCCTTGGAAGCCTCTTTGACTGTGCATTGCAGGGTGTTCGTCTTTTTCTGGGTCTACTCGTCGCCCTCTCTTTTTTAATGATTACGGGCTCTTTTGTTTACTATATAGGGTCTGTTACTCCTGCGAGCTATTTTTGGCTTCTTGCTGCGCTGCCGTTTTTTTCTTGGCTTGTTACACGCAAACACACAAAAACTCCGTCCAAGGAACAAGGTGAGGTTGGCGGGTTCTCCGGACTATACGCCGCTCTTGTTGTTCTCGCTCTTGTTGCCTATTTTGTTACCCTAACCGATCACACGACGTTACTGGCAACACGATCCCCGTGGCTTATTGTTGCTCCACAGATTCTTTGGTGGATTGGTCTTGGAGGGTTTGGACTCATTCAGCTGGCAAGGCGTGGCAGTATTCGTCTTGCAACGTTTGGCACGATAGCTGTTTTATTTGGGGTTTTAAGTGTTGTGGCGTTTGTCTTTCCGCTCGGGTACGGATTTGATCCGTTTCTCCACCAAGCAACCATTGACTACATCACGCTTCATGGAACCATTACACCCAAGCCGTCGTACTACATTGGTCAATACGCATTAGAATTAATCGGTGTCTTATTTTTTGGGGTCTCTTCTCAATCACTCGATCCGTTTTTTCTGCCTGTTCTTGCGGCTCTTTTCCTGCCGGTCGTGGCTGCCGCTTCTACTTGGCAGATCACCAAGCGGCCTCTTGCTACCTCTCTTGCCACCGTGGGTACCCTTATCCTTCCACTGAGTTCCTTTATCAATACAACGCCTCAGGGGCTAGCAAACCTTTGGTCTCTCTGTGTCTTTCTTCTCGCGCTACCGGAGCTGATCACCGGGCAGCGATGGGTCCCCCGCTCTGTCTTGGCACTCATGGCGCTCGCTGCTGTTTTGGTTCATCCACTCGCAGGGTTGCCCGCCGCTCTCTTTGTTGCTCTTGTCTTTGTTGCAACGCAAGAGCACTGGTCGGTAGCACTGCAAAGAACACTCATTGCGCTTATGTCTTTAGGTGGAGCAGTGATGCTTCCCGTCGCCTTTTTCTTTTCAGGAAACGGATCGGGTCGTCTTGCGCTTCGCCTAAACAACCTCACACACCTGCTCCCACCAACGTTTTTCTCTACGCGTTTTCATGTGATTGGAGACCTGGCAACGATCCTTGGAACAAATCAGTGGATTTGGCTATTGCTATTGGCGATTGCGGCGGGCATCATTCTACAACGTCTTTCCCATAAAGCGTGGCTTATTTTACCGCTTACCTCCGTATTGCTCTTGATAAATGCCGTTCTCCTCTCCGTTGCAGGTGATTTTTCCTTCCTTATAGATTACGAGCAGACCAACTATGTGGATCGTGTTGTTTCTCTTGTCGTGTTTGCGATCGCTCCCCTGTCACTCCTTGGATTTGCCCTTGGAATGGAGCGGTTGCTGCAAATGAAAAAAGGTCTCGTGACCATTGGACTCACCCTGATTTTTCTCGCAGCGGTTGGATCTGTGGCGTATGTAAGTTATCCGCGTCACGATGCCTATGCCGTGAGCCGTGGATTTACCGTCAGCGAAAGTGATCACACGACGGTTACGTCCATTGAATCCGACGCTCACGGAGAACCGTACGTTGTGCTGGCAAACCAGTCTGTTTCTGCTGTGGCAATCCAAGACTTTGGTTTTGCGCATTATTACGGACCAAACAAGGATGTGTTTTACTATCCCGTTCCAACCGGTGGCCCTCTGTATCAAATCTTCTTGTCAATGATCGAGGAGACACCAACGCAAGACCTCGCCCTCCGCGCCATGGACCTTGCCGGCGTAAATAAACTGTACTTTGTTATAAATGATTACTGGTGGTCCGCGGAACGGGCAATAGAGCGCGCCAAACTTTCAACGGATACGTGGTTTTTGATCGACAACGGAGCGACCACCGTGTTTGTGTACACGCGCTAAGGGCTACTTGTGTGTCGTTATCCCTGCTATCTATTCTCCACCGTGAATCTCCCCCGTTGCGCCATTTATTGTTATCTCTTCTCCAAAACGAACACGCTTTTTTTCTACGTGCACAATCACAGGCAATCCTGCTTCGCGAGCGAGAACAGCAAAATGCGACAACACACCCCCATTGAGAGACAGGATACCTTCCACGCGACCCATGACACGCACCAGACTCGGCGTAAGCGACTCAATAAACAAAATCTTTGCTCCCGCGACCGAATCAATCTCGTGTTCTTGCACCAAAACACCCGTCGCAGTGCCGGCCGACACACCCAAAGGACCCTGCACACGCTCAAACGGTTTGTCCGTTAACAGGGTTGGTAGGGTGTGAGGAAAAAGAACAGGCGCGTCTGTCATTGTTTGACGCAATGGCGTCAGATGCCACATCACAAGCCATCTCCCATACTCTCGCAATCGCGAGGCATCTTGTGCAGCGGCAATAAGCTGATCGGGCATGTGTTTTGTAACAGGTGTTGTGAGGGCAACCGGATCTATCTCTGCAAAAGGCGTTGTATCTTCTAAATCTAATGAGTTTCCCACGCATCCGTTCGGTGGGGTTAGTCGAGGCAAAGCCGGAATCATTGTCTTCATTCCAAGTGCCGTGGCAACAGACGTGTGCTTATTCAATGCAGCTTTTAATGTTCCTATTGCATGTTCTACGGCAATGTTTAGTAAAAATACAAGTTGATAATCTATCAAAAAATCGGCATCTGGATGGAGGAGTCGTTCCTGAATTTGTGCATGCAAGTCCGCAAGATCAAAAGAGAGCGCAAAAAGGTGACGTTGATTTTTCCACGTGCGACGCAGCTCTTTCCCTGTAGCGAGTTTTGGCGTGTAATCAGATGACGCAAGGTACGAATACGATGGAAGTAAGCTGCGCAATTCTTTTTCTCTGTCCACATACAATTGACCACCAAGCCGGAGCAAAAAGTGCGTGTCTGTATACGCAACGCCCAAGGACGCGTAGGCACGTTGCACGGGACCTTTGTCCGCATACAGACTTTGCAATAAATCAAATGTCGCATCGGAAGGGCGCGGCGCAACTTCGCATACCTCCGTTTTTTCAAAATAAAATGGCGTTGTTGGCAGCTGTGTATCCAAAAAATCACTTACTTCCCTTTGCGTGCGTGTCAGGGTCGTAATCGGACGCGACTGCACAATAAAAAGCTTCCCTTGCTTTATAACCCATTCTATATCTTGTGGCGAACCAAACAGCGCCTCAATCGCAAGAGACTGGTGCAAAAGTTCTTGAATCCCTTTAAACGCTTGTTGATCCACGATGTGCGATCTATAGCATGCGAGCCGACGAGCCTGCTTTGTACCAGACACAACCACATCTCCACGACCCTTCCTCCACTCCACAATCATCTCCCGGCCCTCCACAGGATGACGCGTAAAAACCACCCCCGCCAGATCCGGCTCCACAAATTCCATAACGAGCAGAGAAAAAAGATCCAAGGATGGCAACGTAGCCTGCGCGTCGTCTATCACCTCCCGAATCGCCTGTGCGAGTTGATCCGCCGGCACATCCAAGCGCGTCAAAAACTGTCCTGCAAGAGAATGCTGCGCGGTGTCCTCGGTAAGCGCGCTGGAACGCACGGCAAACCTTTTTGCTTGTATCTGATCCAAAACGCGTTGTGCCATCTGATCCGCAGAGAACATTTGAACATCATGATTGGAAAACGCCAAAAAAGCCGGCATACAAAAACCGGCATCCCGCAGACGGACAAGCTGAAGCGTTTTTCCACCGAAGGCGCTAATAGTCATACGGCGAGGTAAATCTTCCAAGAAATGTGTGCCCTCGTTGTTCCAATTTAATCCCAACGATCTTTGCATCAAAACAACTCACAAAATCATCACACACCGTTATGACTTGGGATCCTGCGGGAACTTGATCCAGCAATTCTTCCAACGCAATCGTCGAAGTAAAAATGGAGGTGATGTGAATGCTGTTTGCGATGCCATCACGCGCAAATACCTCATCTTCTCGTGCGTCTACCAAGACCACGCCATTGTCGATCAATGCATAAACCTCACTCGTGGTAAAGGTGCGCGAATAGCGTTCCTGCGCGTAAACAGAAGAAAACGCAATCTCTCCCTCCCACACGCCACCAAAACGCACCCACCCATCGGCTCCCTCTTCCAAAAAACGTGCCGCCAATCCCTTAGATCGTAAAAACGATGTCACCTCTTCTCCACGAATACCCGACCAACACAGGACAAGGATTTCTTGATCCGTTGGCAACTCCGTCCATGCGCCCGCAAGCAAATCCGCAAAGCGTACGTGCGTACTTCCGGGGAATCTTCCAATGGCGAACTCCTCATCCTCTCTTGCATCCAGCACAAAGATCGACGAAAAATCCGCCTGTGTAAACGACTCGTTGGAAAGTGTGAGTGGTAATTGCGGATGAAGCTGCAAGTAGGTTTGCTTATCTGGTGTAGGTACATCCGTTACGGGCACAACGTCGAGTCGCTCAAGACGTTCTTCAAACGATCGTTGCACGTCCTGCTCAAATTGTGATTTTGCTTGGTTATAAAGAATGCGATCGGCCATCCATGCTCCTACGGCCGACAAAATGATCAACACAAGAGCCATGAGCGCTACTTTCCACCTGTGTTTGCGCACCTTAAAATACAGATACCCGGACCAGCGCGCTATACCACTGACAACCGTTCCCAACACCAAAAAGAAGAAAGAAAAAATTTGTACAAACTGCGAGCCAAATGCAAACAAAAAATCCGGCGGTGGTAAAGCGTACGTGATTTGGGGACTCAACAAAACCAAACAAATTCCGAGCCAACTCAAAAAACGCATTGACTGTTTTTGATTAATTTTTGTTATAGGTTTAAGCAAGTATGGCATGGTTCGAATGTCCTGACGAACGCCTTTTTTAAAACGGCTCCGCATAGGCTCTGTCTTTTATTATACATCTGTTCTCGGGGTCGAAGGTTAGATCTGATCTATTCCTGTTATCGTACGTTCTTTTGTTACCCCGAGCCCGGCCGTTGGGACCTTGGTCACACACTTCCCTCTTGTTGATATGTGCTATTGGACAACACGGTCAAGGTCCTTTACTCCGTTTGTATCACTCACTCCGCTTAGGATAACAAAGGGCATAATCCTGCCTTAACAAATTTGTCGTACCTACGACAAATTTGTTTAGGTTGAGAAGCAAAGAGTGAACGTACGCTTTGAAAATCTTTGATCAAATAGGTTTCAAAACACTGACGATCGTCGGTAGATTGAATAAAGAAAAAGTCAATTCTATTTGCATTTGTGCTGATTCCCAGATCTGCCATGTTTCAAATATAGGACGGTCGTCGCTATTTTGAAACATTATTCATCAGACAAATATGCGAGGAACCACACCCTTCTTGGTCCTCTCAAAAACAGAACACTTTTGTCGTACCTACGACAAAAGTGTTCTGAAAGAGCTGCCCTAAGCTAATATAGGTTCAATCAAATCATCTCAGCGTTCTAACAGACAATCACATGTCACATTGATCCGTTCAGATCGAATCTGACTGGATCGACACGCGCCATGACCCTCTCCTTTACGCCAACAAACGCTTAACGTATTCCACAACGGAGACGGGTTGAAAATCTTGTAACGGTCGCACGTGCCCATTGGAAACATCGTAGATTGCCTGGGCAATCGCACGTACATTCCCCGGTTCAAATAAACCACTCGCATCAATCAATTCCGGAACACCCCCCTGATCCGATCCGATCACGAGCAACCCAACTGCGCTGGCCTCCAAAATCACTCCCGGACAATTCTCCACGGCAACGGACGGAAACACCAAGGCATCCGCCTGCGACATAAAAGAAAGGACGTGCGCGTGAGAAACGTTGCCATGAAACGACACGGTCACATTCTCGGGTGTATTGAGTGACTGCATTTCTAGATTCACCAGTTGTGATCCGGCCCCGACAACATCAAATTGGATGGATTGATCCAACGGCAACATGAGTGCTTCCAAGACTGTGCTTACACCCTTGTGCTCCTCCAGCTGACCCACGAATAACAATCGCATTGGTTCACCCGACGCTCGTGTCTGTTTCACTGTGCGTACTCTGTGTTCTAAGTCACCAACCGGATTTTGTAAAAGACGCAGCTCCGACGTTGCAAACAAACCCGCCTTCTTATGCACATCCACAATAAAATGCGTAGGGCCCACAATCAAATCCGGTGACCCCATCAACCATCGTATCCATCGCTGATACGGAACGCCAATAAACCGCCGTTGCCACACAGGCGTGCGATCCAACCAAAATAATCCACTCGGCACAAGGAGCTGCATATCGTGTAACACGTGAATCCATTTTACCTCTGACGATTGAATGCCACGTACAAGCGACATTCCCATACCACGCAAATTATGAGAGATGATCACGTCCGGTTTTACACGTTCAATCGTCTCTTTCACAACGTGCCCGGATAAACCAAACGGCCATAAATCACGCGCATGCCACACAGCCCGACGCCACAACGGCTGATGCGCATCCTCTAAAAGCGCGTAAGGTAAGGACGGACAAAAACGCGACACGGCAACTCCTTCTGCAGACGACTCTGTAATACCCGCGTCCCGTACTGCGGTTGTAGAGAGAACCGTAACCGTGTGACCTTGCCTTACCATTTCTTGAGCCGTTAGCTTTGCGATTGATTCTGCCCCACCGCGCGCCTCGGGCGCATAGAGATTTGATAAAATAAGAATACGCATACTGTTATGCTCTTTTTGTTGTTTGTATCTCCCGATAGTCCTCTTCCAGTTGTGATGCGTGTCGCTCCCAAGTAAAAAACTGTTCTACTCGCTCGCGTGCACGGCGTCCCATCTCCTCCCTCTCCGCTTTATGATCCAACATCCAGACAATCGCCGTTGCCAGTGCGCCCACATCTTTAGGTGGAACGAGCAAGCCTGTTTGCTTATCCGCAACAACTCTGCGTACCCCC
>DOMJ01000028.1:0-11152 GCA_003509895.1 Candidatus Uhrbacteria bacterium
GAAAGAAATTGAAACCCTTCCACAAACTCAGACATGATACGAAAAATGCGCCAGGTAATGTCTGACATACTTGTTGGACGAGCCAGTTTGTCTTGCGTTGTTTTTTCCTCATGTGTGAGGGGAAATCTACAGACCGCCTGGAACTCCGCATCATCTACGCGTTTTTGTGTTTTTTTCATAAAGGTCATTTGATAGTCGTAGTATAACAAATTCTGATCGTTTTGTGCGTGCGTTGTGGTGCATAGGTAAAAAAAGAACGCCCGAAGGCGTTCCGTTGATGCGTGGATAGGTATTACATCAAGATACTCATGTTCATACTTGCCGTTGCGTTGGTGGACCCTTCAATATCGGCAACAGCCATGAGGGTGTAAGTACGTTGTTGCTTATGAACCATTGAATCAAGTTTGTTGAGCGCGCCAAGCATGCCTGCCTGATTGGCGGCGTCACCCACAATCTGCACGGGAAGAGAAAAAGAGAATTGCTTTTGCTCACCCGGGTGAATCGTAAAAGGCTCGGTAACGCTTTGTTGGGCGAGCGTTACGGTTTGTACGTTTTGTGAAGAATTGTTTCCCATTTGCACACCGAGTTGATTTGAACGGCTTGTTTCCATCATGAGCAGTTGCACCTGCACATCTTTAATTTGTTGATCCATTTTCCCACCAATGAGCATAACGGAGAAATCAAGATTCGCTCCATTTTGTACGGTTCCTGGTCCGTTGATGGTTAATTTGCACCCACCAATGTTCAATGCACTCTTTACTTTGTCAATAAAACTCATAAACTGTGGATAAGTAGGAATAATACGCCTAGTTTATCTTACTCTGAGCCCAAACACCATGCGTGATTAGTGTTATACTGAAATTGTTAAATCATAACCATACGACCTATGGGACTATGCGTTGCTTGTAATGCGGACGTTGAAGATATGGACGCCCATGCTGCTGAAATGCACCCGGCTGTAAAAGAAGCTGTGCCACCGGAAGCTCCTGTGGATGCGCCCGTCGAGGCTCCTGCTGAGGCTCCAATGGATGCGCCTACAGAGGCTCCTGCCGAGTAATAAACTCTTAAGAGTTGAGAGATCCGGTGCACATGTTGCATCGGGTTTTGTTTTAGGACCGGCAAATATAATAGATCTATGAGCTTCTCCTTTGGTATGATAATCTGCAGGCAATGTTCATCTTTTATAACAGTATGGCGCAACCCCATCGCTTGGCATTCTTATCTTCTCGTCCTACGGTCACGGCTCTTGTTTTATGTCTCGTTGCGGTGTTGTTGTGGGTGAGATTGCAACCCGTATCGGTACGTTTTGCGGATACGGCGTCGTGGCTTTTGAGCGGGAGTCAGCTAACAGGTATTCTCGGGCTCGTACTCTTTTCGTTGACATTGTTTTTGAGTGCACGATTTAAATGGATGGAGCGCCTCATGGGTGCATTAAACCGTCTCTACATAGAACATCACCTTATTGGCGCTGCGGCATTTTTGTTTTTGTTGGTGCATCCAATGCTTGCTCTCATGCATGCGTTGCTGATCCGACGGCCAAATATGGCGCACCTCATTGTCCCGGGCTTGGATCTATCCATTACGTGGGGGATTTTGTCTTTATGGTTATTGATTGTGCTGATGGTTCTCACGCTGTACCTACGTCCAAAATATGGATTGTGGCGACGAACGCACCAGTACATGGGGTTGGCGCTCTTTTTTGCAGGGCTGCACGGTCTTTCTATTCCAAGTGATATAAGCGCTTCTCCTGCGCTGCGCTGGTACCTGCTCTCCATTGCTTCCGTTTCCTTTGTTTTGTACGTGTCCTACACGATACTGAATCGCGTTACGGTGCAACGGTTTGCCTACACCGTATCTCGGGTGGATCATACGCTCAATACCGTGCTGTCAATCAATCTGGTACCGACCACAAAACCCCTATTGGCGCGTGCCGGTCAATTTATGTTTATTCGTTTTTTTCTTGATGGAAAATGGTCTGAGGCACATCCGTTTTCACTCACGTCGATTGCCAACGAGCACGGACTTTCTCTCTCTTTCAAAGTCCTTGGAGACGATACACAATGGTTTTTTGATCAGATAGAAGAGGGAACACGCGCACAAATTGAAGGTCCTTTTGGTCTGTTTGGAAAGGAATTATCGCAAACAGCGCATGCAGTATGCGTGGCGGGTGGCATTGGTGTAACACCGTTTTTGTCTTTATTACAAACGATACAGCCTCACCAATCCGTTGACTTCTACTATTGTATTAAAAATGAACAGGAAGGAGCACATACGTCAGAGTTACACGCTCTTGCGGATGCGTCTGTCGGCAAGGTTCGAGTGATTCCTTGGTATTCGGATACACAGGGATTATTAACAGGGGCAGTGATTCAAAGACAAAGCGCTTTAAACACAGGAGATCGCGTGTTTGTGTGCGGACCCCCGGGAATGATGCGAGCCGTGCGTGCGCAACTCACTCAATTAGGATTTGCAAAAGATCATATTCACACAGAAGAATTTTCTCTTGACTCTTGAGTTATGCTAAAAAAAGGAATCCTTATCTTGTTGGCTCTGTTTGTTCTGTTAAGTTTTGGAGCACTTTGGTTCTCTTATCGTTACCCACCAACGAGCGCAAAAAAAGACACGGGGACGCAAGGGACCATCTCTCGTGCGGCTATGCGTCTATTCTCAGCAGAAGAGGTGGCTCAACATGCAACATCCGGAGACTGTTAGGTGACTATTTTATTGGAGAAATTGGTATTGCATCCGCAATGGCAGTGTTGCAGGGGACAAAAGACCGTCCACAGATTTCTGATGTGGAGAGCGTATCCAGAAAAGTCACTGCTGCATTTCCGGGGAGTGAGATGCTCAAAGTGGAGCCACAAGGGCAGGGGTACCACTCTCTTATTGTCTCGGGCCAGTCGCTCATGGATGTTCTCATAGATCAAGATGGCAATGTTGTTTCCAAGCAGGTGCGTGATGATGAATTTGAATGGTTTTGGAACGCCGATGACGATGAGGCGCAAGAATGGAAGGAATCGCACTAAAAAAGTTTATTACGAGAAAAGGAGAGGTGTTCTCAGACAGAGAAAAAGAACAATACCAAGCAGACAGAACAGACTCGGCAGAATCACTGTAAGCGAAAAACGATTCCAATGGATCGCTGAGGTTCGTCTACATATCCACTCCATGGAAAAAATAGCAAACAGAAGGCTCGCTAATCCAACAAGGTTTCCAGCCAGAATATCACTTAAATAGTGAACGCCCAAGTAGAGTCGGCTTGTATCAATAAGAATGATCAGTAATAACGACCCAAGCAATATGGCAAGACGCGCGTACCAGGAGGTTACCTTTTTTAATAAGAGATACGTTAAAAACCCGTAGAACAATATTGCAATGGTGGCGTGATTACTCGGAAAGGAGAAGGAATCCTCAGCAACGGCAGCAAGAATTGGGCGTTCTCGATGAAAAAACAGTTTACTCAGGTAGGTAATGCCTTCTCCGGGAACAATGGAGAGCCAGACGCCAAGTGCTAGAAGTTTTTGTTTGTGTAAGAAAAGGGTACAGGATAATACACCTGCAGCAATGAGCACAATCCACGCCTCTCCAAGAAACGAGACACCGTAAAAGAACATGAGCCCTTGCGTAGTGCGTGCGGCAAAGAAGAGGTTTGCGAGGCTCGCGTCAATAGCAACAAAAGAATTGATTATCAATGATCCCCAAAAAATGCCCCCTAGCAGGAGCATAGATACCAAGAGAACAATGAGGGTTGTACGAGTAACAGGTGAAAGGGGTAAAAGGGCGTGTTGCTTTTGGTGT
Source organism: Candidatus Uhrbacteria bacterium (assembly GCA_003509895.1). GTDB lineage: Bacteria > Patescibacteriota > Patescibacteriia > UBA9934 > UBA11717 > UBA11717. Next base: position 3,799 of record DOMJ01000028.1, read on the forward strand.
TTCATAGAGATATGCACAATGTATCATGATTACGCGGGTGGTTCTAGAAAAAGACTAGACGGTATTTGCACGTTCCATAAATGCTAAAACGGAGCGATCCACAATGACGTCTTTTTGTCTAAAGGGTTTAAGGAGTGTGATCCCTTTAAAGGTTGTGCATCGGCTCAGCGCAACATACATTTGTCCATGGGCAAAAGCTCCCCAACCAACATCTACAAGAACGTGATCAAATGTTTTTCCCTGTGCCTTATGGATGGTTACGGCCCAGGCAAGCGCTATAGGGTACTGTGAATACGAACCAATCACTTGCTCTTCAAAATTGCCGCGCGTGAGCCTGTATTCAAAGACTTCCCATTTGTACTGGGCGACGTCTACGGTTGTGCCGTCTTCAAGTTTTACCTTGAGCGTTGGGAACTTACTTAATCCTTGTTTTTGGATGCGCTTAATAACGCCGAGTGTTCCATTGACCCACTTTTTTGCCGGGTCGTTTGTAGTAAACATAATACGTGCACCTTCCTTGACCTTCAAGGTTGGCTCAGATGGCATCTTACGATCGCTTACCTCACCCGAGATTTTTGCTTTAAAGACCCATTCCTGTGTTGCCAGTTTTTTGAGTTCAAAATCATTCCGATATTGCGCCATTTTATTGGTCGTGGTGAGATGCACCACGTAATCGTCGCTTTCCGTTGGGTTAAAATGTGGATCGTGGGCCTTATTCCAATTAGCAATGTCTGTGGGTTGAACACAGCCTGATCGCACATTATTGAGTAGATCTACAAACGTTTGTTCTTTTTGCCGATGCACGTGTTGCAATTCAATGACACGAATATCGGTGCCGGCCATAACCGCTGACGAAAAAAAATAGGGAGACGCATATTCCGTCTCAAATCTGTACTGCTCGTCACGCGTTACAACAGGTGGAAGTTGAAAAAGATCACCAATAAAAATCATCTGAACTCCGCCAAAGGCTTCTTTCATGCGACCACGATTGAGTCTGAGAGCGCGGTCTACGCAGTCAAGCAGATCGGCGCGTACCATGGAGATTTCATCTATAATAATGGTCTCCAGTTTTTCAAAAAATTCAAGACTGTCCTGAGAGGCTTTATGAACGAGTCTTGGTTCTATTTTTGGATGGAACCCAAAGAAGGAGTGAATGGTTTGCCCCTTTACGTTGAGAGCGGCAACGCCTGTTGGCGCAAGGATAACATGTTTCTTTTGTGATTGTGTCCGAAAGTATTTAAGGAGAGTAGATTTACCCGTGCCGGCTCTGCCTGTAAGAAAGACATTGTTCGTCGAATCTTCCATGAGAGCATACGCCTCCTTGAATTCTTCGGTGATTTTAATGAGGTTACCGCTTCCGTCGCGAAGGGTGGGTGTTGTGGATTGAACGGGTGCCTTTGTAGGCCAGTGTTTTTTTGTAGGCGTTTTCATGGCTGTATTTTAGCACATCGGCATCTTCGTTTTGCGAGAAAGGGTTTATTTTTGTGTTGTTAAGAGTCGCTCAGGTTGTGTTTACAAGGGACTCGGAAGTAAAGACCTATCTTCGTACCTTCGCACTCAGAAGACAGCTAGCCAGGAGTAAGTCTTGTACGTCTCTATCCGATTGTCCCTTTTTGTAAACACGACCCTTCGCTCCCTACATTGCCTGAAGTGCTTCGTCGAGGTCACTTATCTTCAAACACAGTCGTTTTGAACAGGCTACGCCTGTCAAAACACCTGTGTTCTCGGGGACGAAGACTAAAGCACGAGATTGTTTCGTCGAGCTTACTCATCTTCAAACACCTGTGTTCTCGGAGACGAAGGATGGATGTGATCCCAATACCTCATACTCACACTGATACTGATGCAATCCTCGATCTGCTATACTCGCATTCTATGAACCTCGCAGCACGCTGTCCACTACTGGACCTCTTTGTTGGAACGTTATTTATTCAATTTATTGGAGGGATTTTGTACTTTATTGTATTAACCAACACAGGAATCGTGCAGTTCTTGTATGTGACGACAAAGTCTTTTATGCTCGTTATGCCGTTTTTATTACTTTTTTTTGGTCTGCAACTTCCGCCATTTCAATTAAGAAAAAATGTTTTGCAATCCCTTGTTTATGGCATGGTGTCTGGGGTGGCTATAAGTGCCTTGATTCTTGCCGTTTTTGTGATGTTCCACTCAACGTTTGTGCTGTACGCAGAGAATATTCTCTCAAAGGTCATAGATGTTGGTATTTTGCCATACTATCTGTGGGCGGCCATTGGCATGAGTTTGGCTCATTCGCTCTTTGAGGAATATTTTTGGCGATGGTACGTAGTGCGTGGACTACAAACGTTCATTTCTCCTCAGCGTGCTCTGCTGATTGGAGCCGGACTCTTTGCCCTCCATCATTACATTATTTTGTCACAATTTGTTCCAATGGGGCTGACGTTGCTCTTTGGCACGTGTGTGGGTATTGGTGGATGGATTTGGTCCTGGATTTATCAAAAAACAGATTCCGTTTTGGGAGCTTGGGTGAGTCACGCAATCGTAGATGCAACCATATTTGCTATTGGATACCTCTTGATAACGGGTTGATCTATCCCCACAGGCGTTTGTGCTGTTTGCTATACTCTTTTTATATGAGGAAACGTTCGCGAGGAGGAGACTCGCATAAGGCGCACATTGTTGCGGCGGATATGGGGTACGGGCATGAGCGTCCGGCGCGGTCATTGGAGCATCTGGCTGTGCCGGGTGAAGGCATTATTGTTGCCAATAATTATCGTGGGATTCCAAAAAAAGACAAAGCTGTTTGGCAAAAATCACGCCAGTTTTATGAGTCAATGTCTCGACTCAAGACTATTCCATTTGTGGGGGATCTTCTGTTTGACACACTCGTGGATAAAGGGCAGGAGGTCGCCCCGTTTTATCCTCGGCGTGATTTGTCGCGTCCCACCATGCAATTGCGACAGATGTATACGGGCATCAGGGCCGGACTCGGGAGACATCTGATTGAATCGCTTGCGCGTAATCCCGTACCCTTTATTACGACGTTCTTTTATGTTGCCTTTATGGCGGAGGAGTTTGATTACCCGGGGGACATTTGGTGTGTAACAACGGATGCGGACATTTCTCGTGCGTGGGCACCTTGGGATCCAAAAAAGAGTCGTATTGACTACATTGTTGGTAATGGACGGTGTGCCGAACGTCTCAAACTCTATGGTGTGCGTAAGGAGAAGATACATCTAACAGGCTTTCCGTTACCGCCGGAACTCATCGGCGGCGTCGACTCGCTAATTTTAAAACAGGACCTTATTAGACGCATGTGTGCTTTGGACCCCCAGGGAATTTTTCGATCATTAAATGCACAAGCGTTGGATGTTCATCTGGGGAAAGGTGTTTGCCCAAAGAAAAAAAAGGGTTCTACTCCACACGTCCTGTTTGCCATAGGCGGGGCGGGGGCACAGGAAAAACTTGCAAAGACTATTTTAAAAAGTCTCACACACCAGTTGCAGCGTGGAGAAATTCGGTTGACCCTTATGGCAGGTGCACGACCGGACCTTGGGGATCGCCTAAAAAAGGAGGCGATACGGTTACGACTCGGGGCTTTGCTCAATAAAACGTTGATGATTAAATCATACAAAAGTCGATCAACGTATTTTAAACAGTTTCACCAACAATTACACACAACAGATATTTTGTGGACAAAGCCATCCGAATTATCGTTTTATGTAGGTCTTGGTATTCCGATTCTTATGGCGCCAACGGTTGGGTCACAAGAAGAATTTAATAGAAAATGGATTGAGCAAGTGGGTGGAGGGGTGTTTATGGAAGATCCGCGTTATGCGGGAGAGTGGCTCATGGATTGGATTGCGTCGGGCGCGTTTGCTCGCATGTGTTGGAATGGGTATATGAGCGCACCAACACACGGAACGTACAGGATCGAATCGATTGTGTTTGGAGAAGAGATGCCAATTCATGCATTGCCTCTTATTGTTTAGGCGGGTGATTGTGCGGCGTGCGTACCGGCAATAAAGCCTGTGGTCCAGCAGAGTTGAAGGGAAAACCCGCCGGATGGTCTATTGATGTCTATTGTATCCCCGACGAGGTAAAGATTTGGATAGAGTTTGGAGGTCATGCTTTTAAAATCAACTTCTTTGGGTGTTACCCCACCGTCGGCGACAATGGACCAGGCAAATCCCATGGTGCCCGTAATCGGAAAGGAGAGATTTTTTAGGAGATGCACGAGGCCTTTGCGCTGTTCCTTTGTAACGGAATGAACCGCTATCTCTCCAATGGAGGGCTCTAGGATGTGCAAAATGGCGTCGCTTAATTTTTTTTGTAGCATATCTTTGAGTGCTGTTTTGAGTTGCTTGTTTTTCTGTTGTCCAAAAAGTTCTTGCAGGTGCGTATCCAGCTGTTTCAGGTCTAAATCCGGGAACAGATCAATGGATGCGGTGAGCGCGCCGCCCGTGAGCAGTTTTCTTACCGTATGAGCAGAATTGATCACCATGGGCCCGGAGATGCCAAAATGCGTAAATAATAAGCGGCCGTGAGCTTTGTGCTGCGTTTTTCCGTTTTGGACAAATCGAAGGGTGATGTTGTCTACACTGATTCCGGAGAGGGCGTGTACCCATTTGGCTGTTGTGCGTAAAGGCGCGAGGTTTGGATCCGGTTGCTTGATTGTGTGACCAATGGAGCCAAGCATAGACAAGCCTTCACCCGTGGATCCGGTTTCCGGTGCAGCAAGACCGCCTGTTGCAAAAATGAGCCGCTTTCCGTAAAACGCACCTTTACTCGTTTCCAATCCTTGTAAAATGCCATCTGTGACAATGAGGGAGCGCACAGCGGCGTTGAGTTGTACGGTTACGTTGCCACTTACGTAAACATAGTCCGAGAGGACTCTGCACACATCCTCAGCCTTTTGTGATTTTGGAAACGTACGTTTTTGTGCCTCAACAACAAGGGGAAGGCCGCGACTCTCAAAAAAGGTAAACGTGTCCTCTACGTTAAATTGAGAAAACGGGGAGAAAAGAAATTGTTTTGACTCCGGAAAGTTTTCCAAAAAAAGGCGATTGTCTGGTTCGGCATTGGTGATATTGCACCGTCGTCCGCCCGTGATACTCAATTTTTTGCCAAGTCGATTATTTTTTTCTACAAGCAAAACACGAGCCCCCAGATGGCCTGCGCGACCAGCCGCCATCATACCCGCGGGCCCGCCACCGATCACAAGGATGTCAAATGTGTGATTCATGAGTTGCTTTCCTGTAAAACAATGATTTAAACCTGGTACGCGCCATCTCTATAAATCACAACGCCATCAACCTCTACCGTAGTCACATCCACAAATACATCCACATGATACTTGCTTTTACGCTTTGGAAACCCGGGCTTACCATAGATTGTATGCTTTTGTCCAAGGGAAAGGTGAACGCCGCACATACGCTCGTAACTTCCTACGTCTTCCAACATCCGCGTGCGCGTGAGAGCACGATTGAGCCCAAATCCCAATTCACGGACCCAAAGCGGCTCGTCCTCGCGAATAAGATCCAAAATAGCAGTAAAAGATGTGGGTGCTCCCGGTGTGTCTACAATAAGCCCCTCTTTTATAACCACGAGAACAGGTTTTTCCGGCACAACAACGCGACTCTGTTGGTTCCCAAAAGCATAGAGTTGCACCGTTCCATTTACGCCGGAAAAATCTACCGCCTCGGTAAACACTTCACCGATCGGAAACTGTCCACCAATGTTCTTCATTTTTCGATAGTCTCCAATGTTGAGCCGCGCCTCCTCAAACGGTGTGTTATAGAGAAGTTCGGCGTTTGGACATCGTACAATAATTTGTTGGGCGTTATCTATACGTGTTTTAAGTTTTGGCCCGACGGTTCTGTAATAGTCTGCGTCGTAGGCAAGTGCGTCCATATAGGTTTCCCATTCAGATTCGGGCATACGCCCAAGATGCGGATGTTCAATCACGGCAAGATCCCGATTAAACAGTTCCAAACGAAAACGGAATTTATTGAGTCTAAAACTGGTAGATTGAATAAGGACGACCAGACTTTTTGGCGCGAGGGTATTGATACGAGCAATAATGTCTTCCGGGGATGCGTGGTGAAAGTTCACGCAGGTTGCGTGCGGAAGCGTCTGTTTGTAGGCGTTGGTGACCATACGAGCGAGTGTGGAATCTGTGTCGAACACAAGTAGCGCCTCTTTTGTGGCAGAGTCATGTTCTATGGCGCAGGTGACAATGTCGCGTATGTTTTGCTCAAGATTGCTCATGTGAAAGTAGTTTATCACACGTCGCATGAAGATGCGTGTAACGGAAAAACAACCAACAGAGTCGGTTGTTTTTATCAGATAAGAGAAGGAGCTACTCAACAATCAACGTTCCCACCATACCGTTTGCACGATGCTGGCCAACACGACAGTAATATTCAAAGGTCCCTGTTTGATCAGCTACAAACGTGACACTCGTCGTTGCTCCTGTGTTGACTTGTTTGGTTGAGGCTTGAAACGCGTCTATCACCCAGTCGTGCAGACCACCGGTTGATGTGAAGTTGATGGTGACCGTTTGACCTTTCTTTACGCGCAATTCCGTTTGTGAATAGCCAAACATAAATCCATCGAGATCAAAGGAGACGACCTCTGGAATGTCCAGATTGAGAGACGTTTCCGCATCTGCCTCTACCACCGCACCGGATTGTTCCGTTAGAACCGACGCCGTTCCATCAATATCTACCTGAAGAAGGTCATCTTCCTCCTCTGTGTTCGTGTCATCGTTTTCGCCGTCCTGCATCAAGAGTGTGTCTTCCGCTTGATCGGAAACGGGGTCTACGACCTGATCGGGTGTTCCTACTGCGCAACCGGCTCCAAGGAGCAGAAAAGGAAGAAAGAGAAGAACGAATTTTTTCATACGCTTTATACATGAGTTAGCCATACACAGCTTAATAGACCAGGCATGTTCTGACAATGTGGATAACAATAAAGCTACGGGGTGTATGAATCAAAGGTGTGGGCAGCCGGAGAAGCAACAAGGACGACGTTTGCCTTCCAGGAGCTCTTCAACCGTTCTGCGAATCCGTCGACTTCTGGTTGAGAGCAGCTTGGCAGAAATGACCCAGCATGCAAATTCACTGCGTGCCAGTGGAGTTATATCTTTCCATATTTCTCCGGCCTTCGCAGACGCATCAAGAGCTTTTTGTAAGTCCAGCGGAATCTTGTGTGCCGGTGGTCTTAGTGGTTTCTTGGTCATGGGAATAGTATAGCAAAAACGTCCGAGACGAGCTCGTATGCACTTGACGACTATCCAGACAAACTTGTAGGCAGCACAGATAAAACATACAATTGCATTCATTGACATTCGTAAACCTATGAAGAAAATAGCAAG